>CAZLKP010000094.1:7976-12472 GCA_964560095.1 uncultured Bacteroidia bacterium | reverse complement strand
GCCAGATTGGCAACGGCGGGCCGGGCTATCAGGTTCCGGCAGAGTTTCGGCCGCATCTCACTCATACCAAAGGGGCGCTGGCTGCTGCCAGACAGTCCGATCAGGTAAATCCCGAGAAACAATCTTCCGGGAGTCAGTTTTATATCGTCCAGTCGGCATCCGGCTGTCGGCATCTCAATGGTAGCTACACAGTCTTTGGTCAGGTGATTCAGGGATTGGAGGTTGTGGATCAGATTGCAGCTGTTCCTACCACCAGGGGAAATCGCCCAGTGGAGCCAATTTGGGTTACAGTGGAGGTGAAGCGTATGCGCAAAAAGAAGATCGCTCGGAAATATGAAACTCAGGAGGAGTAGGTTGAGCCGGCTGCAATCAGCTCCTTTGCATTTCTCAAGGCAGACGGGCTGGGTTCTTCTCCGCTGAGCATTTTGGCAATTTCCACGATACGCTGAAATTCGTCTAGTGGAGTTACCTCGGAGGTAGTCATGTCTCCACTGGTGTCCTTTTTGATAAGAAACTGGGAGTGACCTTTGGCAGCAATCTGAGGCAAGTGGGTAATGGACAGAATCTGAAATTTTTCTGCCAGCTGTTTCATAACCCCTCCCACTTTATTGGCGATTTCACCTGAAATTCCAGTATCGATTTCATCAAAAATCATGACGGGAAATTCCGATCGGTCTGCCAAGGCGGCTTTGATTGCGAGCATGACCCGTGAGATTTCCCCGCCGGAAGCGATTTGTGCCAACGGCCCGGAAGGCATGCCGGGGTTCGTTTGGATCATGAAATACACCTTGTTGATCCCGGAGGCATGAGGGGTGAGGGGTTGATCGTCCAACTGCAGCCAGCCATCCTGAGCACTCAGGCGTTCCACAGCTACTTCGAACCGGGCTTTGTCAAATCCAACCCGGTGGAGGACGCTGAGAATTTTTTCTTCCAGTGCCGGACGCGCCTTCAGGCGGTTGTGTTCGATTTTCTGTCCCAGGTCGGCAAGCCGGCTTTTCTTTTTTTCCCACTCAAGGTGAGCTGAGGTAATTCTATCTTCAAGAGATCCAAAGGCATCAATCTTTTCCTGGACCTCCCGCAGGAGCTCTACGAGCTCCTGCCCGTTTTTCTTTCCGTACTTGAGTTTGAGTTGATGGTAAGTGGCGAGCCTTTGTTCGATAAAAGCCAATCGTTCTGGGTCAGACTCAATCCCATCCAGAATATTCTGCAGGGCCAGAGCGCTTTCTTTCATTTGCTCGCTGACCTGTTCCAGCTTCCCTACCTCCTCTTCCAGGGTCTTGCTCACGTTTCTCACCTTTTTGAGCGGCTCTAGCATGTCATGCAAGGTCTCGTACAGAGATTCTTCCTGATGATAGAGGAGGTTGGCGCCTTTCCCGACGGCTTCGATGATTTCCTCAGCATGGTGCAGTAATTGCAGCTCATCCTCAAGCTGTTGTTCTTCATCTGTCTGCACATTGGCCTTTTCAAGGTCTTCTTGCTGAAATCTGAGGTAATCAAGCTGTTGTTTGGATTCTTGCTCCTGCTGCTCCATCTGTCGAATTGATGCTTTCAGGGCTTCCGCATCGGCGAGAAGGGTAGAAAACTCCTGGAGCAAGGGGGCATGGTCGGCAAACAGGTCCAGCAGATTGCGTTGGTAATCTGTACTCAGCAGGGTTTGATTTTGGTGTTGTCCGTGGAGGTCCACCAGCAGACTGCTGGTATCCCGCAGCACATCCAGGGTGACTGGGGTATCATTGATAAATGCTCTGGATTTTCCGGCGGGTGTGATTTCCCGACGGATCACCAGCTCATCCGTTTCAAAGTCAAAATCTTCACTTTGCCGAAACAGCGCCTGAATTGAGGGTGACAGATGGTGAAAGCGCGCTTCCACCAGACTTTTCTCATTTTCTCTGAAAATAACGGAGCTATCTGCCCGCTTGCCCATAATCAGGCCGAGGGCACCAACCAGAAGAGATTTGCCCGCTCCGGTTTCCCCGGTCAGTACAACTAGACCACTTGGGAAGTCAAGGTTGACTTCAGCAAACAGCGCATAATTCCGAATGTAAAGGTGATGCAGCATACAAGGAATTCCGGAATGCCAACAAAGTTAGCATTTTTTGTGCATAGTCGAGGGGCTGGGCAGCGATTTCTTCTGAATAATTGCAAAGATAACCAGAGAGATTTGGGAAACGAATGCCTGGGCGGTCCACTATAAAAAACAAAGAGAAGAGATTCGACTCAGCGTTTGTATTCCATGTGAATGAGAATTGGAATAATTGCAAATACGTTTGTGGTGATCGCAAAATATTGCACATTTATCATGAAACACAAGGACAAAAAGCCGTTATGTTGTTTGCCTTCTCTCCGTTGTGTTGTTTTCCAACACGGTAAGGACAATGTCTATGCTTCTGTTTATTGCTGTCAGTATTCTGGTCATGAACCTAATAGAAGTAGGTCTGATTCGTCAGCACCTGCAAACGGAAAGGCAACGCTGTTAGGATAGCAACTTTGTAAAATATCTCACGGCCTTTCTCCACTGGAAAGGCCGTTTCTTTTTCACCTGAATTCCGATCATCATTCAACATGTCTCATTCCAACAAACTCTGGTTGATGCTCGACGGCGAGCTAAAGCAGGCACAGAACGCGAGGGCGAGTTATTTTTCTCAATCCATGCACTATGGCATTGGTGCTTTTGAAGGAATTCGTGCTTACAAAACCGACGAGGGGCCACACATTTTCCAGGCTGAGGCCCATTTTGCCCGACTCAAGTATTCCGCTGCCGTGATGGGGCTGGATCTTCCTTTTACCATTGAGGAAATGGTCAGAATGTCGTACGATGTGCTTCGTGAAAACAGGTTTTTTGATGCATATATTCGTCCCCTCGTCTTTGGCGGTACTGAAATGAGTCTTGTCCCGGCCGAGGAATCACACCTTTTGATCACAGCCTGGAAATGGAATTCCTATTACGGTGATCATCTCACCCGGCTTCGTACCTCATCCTACCGGAGACCCGATCCCAGGTCTCTTCATCTCGATACCAAGATCTCTGGTCATTATGTAAATTCCGTGATGGCTACGTCCGAGGCAAAGCGTTTTGGATTTGACGACAGCCTCCAGCTGGATTGTGATGGCTTTGTCGCAGAAGCTTCTGCTGCCAATATCTTTTGGGAAAAGGACGGCAGGCTCTTTACCCCATCCAGGGGCAGCATTCTTCCCGGAATTACCCGGCAGACCGCGATGGAGATGGCAAGGGAATTAGGTGTGAAAGTGGAAGAAGGTCAATTTCTGCCCGAGGTCTTGCAGGAAGCCGATGCCTGCTTCCTGACCGGCACGGCAGCGGAAGTAGCCGGTGTTGCCTCCGTCGATGAATATGTTTTTCCAATGAACTGGGAAGATAGTATTGGATACATGTTGTCTTGCCGATACAGGAAAATGGTGGTTCAGCCATATCTGGAAAAAACCATCATTTGATGTTTTGCCTTCCTCTCATTCAATATTGCTGATATGCCAACCGCAACCGCTGACCAGACAGAGACCACCTTATCCTCTTCTGATGTGCTTTCTGCCAGCTATCGGCTGAAGGGAATCTCCAGAATCACACCGTTGGAATACAACGAGCGGTTGAGTGAGAAATATGAGGCTGAGATCTATCTCAAGCGGGAAGATCTGCAGGTAGTGAGGTCTTACAAACTCAGAGGGGCTTATAACAAAATGAGCCTTTTGAGCCTGGAAGCCCGAAGCAGGGGCGTGGTCTGCGCAAGTGCTGGCAACCATGCCCAAGGTGTGGCCTATGCCTGCCAGGCGCTGAGGGTTCGGGGGAAAATTTTGATGCCTGTGACTACTCCGAAGCTCAAGGTCAAAAAGGTGGGCAAGTTCGGGGGAGAATGGGTCGAAGTGGTGTTGAAGGGAGATACCTTTGATGATGCCTACAAAGAAGCCAGGACCTTTGAGCAGGAAACCGGGGCAGTCTTTATCCATCCATTTGATGACCTGGAAGTCATCGCTGGGCAGGGCACCGTAGCCAAAGAAATTCTCGATCAGTGTGAAGAGGTGCCGGATATCGTCGTGGCACCCATCGGAGGAGGAGGGTTGTGTTCTGGGCTGTCCACCTACTTTCGGGATATGGAACAACCTCCTGTGTTGTATGGGGTCGAACCGAAAGGTGCTCCGGCTATGTACCGATCAATGGAAGCGGGCGCAAACATTCAATTGGATGAAATTGAGAAATTCATTGATGGGGCAGCAGTCAGAAGGGTAGGAGATCTCACCTTTGAGATCTGTCGCACGCACGTTAGCAGAGTCTTGCTGTCTCCGGAGGGAAGAGTGTGTACAGCGATGCTGGACCTGTATCACGAAGAGGCCATAGTGGCTGAGCCAGCCGGAGCCTTATCTGTCGCCGGCCTGGATGAAATTGCTTCAGACATTAAGGGCAAACGCGTCGTTTGTATTCTTAGTGGAGGCAACAACGACATTTCCCGAACAGAAGAAATCCGGGAGCGATCCCTGCTCGATCAGGG
>CAZLKP010000094.1:7478-7966 GCA_964560095.1 uncultured Bacteroidia bacterium | reverse complement strand
ATCGTGTGCTTTCCACAACGCACCGGTGCTCTCAGAGAGTTTGTGGCGGATATGCTTGGTCCGGAAGACGATATCGTATTCTTCGAATACGTGAAACGCAACAACAGGGAGACCGGACCTGCCGTAGTCGGCGTTGAATATTCGGACCCTGCTGATCACGAAAAACTGGTTTCCAGACTCATCGAAGCCCGTTTCGGGTATGAAGAATTGAACGGAAATCCAAGCTTGTTTCAATTGCTGGTGTAATGCCTCAGATTCTACTGGCCACGGTATCTCCAACCTGCCCCGTTCCCAGCTTTCCCCCCAAATCCTCGGTTACTTCGCCGGCAGCCATCACAGCATTCACGGCTGTCCGCACGGACTGGGCCTCTTTCACCAGTCCCAGACCCGTCTCCAGAAGCATGGCTACGGAAAGGATTGTGGCCAGCGGATTGGCCCGGTTTTGACCAGCCGCCTGTGGGTAAGAGCCATGGACAGGTTCGAATACA
>CAZLKP010000094.1:4735-7468 GCA_964560095.1 uncultured Bacteroidia bacterium | reverse complement strand
AGGGATCCCGCCAGTACCGAGCCTTCATCGGATAAAATATCTCCAAACAGATTGCCGGTTACCATCACATCAAACTGTGCCGGATTCAGGATCAACTGCATGGCCGCATTGTCCACAAAAAGGGTGTCAGATTCGATATCCGGATATTCTGGGGCAATCTTTTGGAAGCATTCCCGCCACAGCCGGGAGGTAGCCAGTACATTGGCTTTATCCACCAGTGTGACTTTTTTCTTTCGTGAGGCAGCCGATTCAAAGGCCATGTGAATCATGCGATCAATATCAGCCCGGTGGTACACAGCCGTGTCAAAGGCGGTTTCGCCATCTTCGGATCTTCCGCTGGGTTCTCCAAAGTAAATCCCCGAAATTAGCTCCCGAAGAACCAGAAAATCCACGCCTTCTAGCCGATCCTGTTTGAGGGGAGATTTGTCAAACAGGCTGGGATATGAGATCACCGGGCGCAGATTGGCATAGAGTCCCAGGGCTTTTCTCATACGCAGCAGTCCCTGCTCTGGGCGAACGCTTGCATAGGGATCATTGTCATATTTGGGATCGCCGATGGCCCCAAACAGCACTGCGTCGGAGGCCATACACAGGGCATGGGTTTCTGCAGGATATGGATCACCCGTGGCGTTAATGGCTGCGGCACCGACCAGCCCATCTGTAAAGGAAAAGCTGTGTCCGAATGTCCGGCCCACCGCTTCCAGTACTTTCCTGCCCTGGGCAGTGACTTCCGGTCCAATGCCGTCACCGGCAAGAATGGCAATGTTCATTTGCAGGATGTGAAAGCGTGAAAATGTGAATGTTTCTCCTTTAGGCCTGAACAACCGACAGAATCTGATATCTCTCCCTGTGTACCTTTATCTCTCTCTACCTTTATACCTTTCCCCCTCAAATGCGGTAATTGCCTCCCGCATGTTGAGCAGATAATCCATGTCATCGTACCCATGGAGAAGGCAGGTTTTTTTGTATGGATTGATGTCGAATCCGATTGTTTCGCCTGCGGCTGACATTGATTGCGACTCGAGATCGAGATCGAATGTGGTAGCAGGGTCTTTGTGGACTTTTTCCATCCATAGGTCGAGCACTGGTTGCTCCACCTGGATGGGAAGAATGCCGTTGTTCAGGGCATTGTTTCGGAAGATGTCGGCGAAGAAGCTCGAAATAACGACCCGAAATCCATACCCAGCCAGGGCCCAGGCGGCATGTTCGCGGCTAGAGCCACAGCCAAAGTTTTTTCCAGCCAGTAGCACCTTACCCGACCAATTCGGGTCATTCAGGACAAAATCCGGTTTGGGAATCCCCTGGCTATCGTAACGCCAGTCCCGAAACAAATTATCTCCGAACCCCTCTTTGGAGGTCGCCTTGAGAAATCTCGCTGGAATAATCTGGTCGGTATCGACATTTTCCATGGGTAGAGGTACAGCTGTGCTATGAAGCGTAGTCAGGGGTGTCATGCTGTGACTAGTTTTTTGTTGAAATCCATTGGCGAACATCTACCACTTTTCCCTCAATGGCCGCAGCTGCGGCCATAAGCGGTGAGGCCAGAAAGGTCCTGGCCCCCGGGCCTTGTCTTCCCTCAAAGTTTCGGTTGGAGGTGGAGATGCAGTATTTCCCCGCCGGAATTTTGTCTTCATTCATCCCCAGGCAGGCTGAGCAGCCTGCCTCCCGCAATTCAAACCCCGCCTCTGCCAGGATCCGGTCGATGCCTTCGGCCCTCGCCATGTTGGCCACCTGTTGCGAACCCGGTACGATCATCGCCTCAACATGCGGAGCTTTCCTTTTTCCTTTGACAAATTCTGCCACCAGACGTAGATCGTCCATACGGGAGTTGGTGCAGGAGCCAATGAACACGTAGTCCACATGCTGGCCGGTCATCAATTGTCCTTCCTGCAGACCCATGTAGTCAAGGGATTTCTGGAGATTGTTGGCCTCGCCCTGATCTTTTATTCCATGGACTGCGGGAATGGATTCTGAAATACCGATTCCCATCCCGGGGTTGGTTCCATAGGTGATCATGGGCTCAATATCCGCCGCATCAAATACAAATTGGGTATCAAAGTCGGCATCCTCGTCGGTTTTGAGCTGGGACCAGATCTTCACTGCCTGGTCCCAGGCGGCTCCTTTGGGGGCAAACTCTCGGTCTTTGAGATAATGAAAGGCCTTTAGGTCTGGGGCCACCAGTCCACCCCGCGCCCCCATTTCGATGCTCATGTTGCACACGGTCATTCGGCCTTCCATGCTCAGCGATTCAATGGCAGTCCCGGCATATTCCACAAAATGACCTGTTCCGCCGCCAGTGCCGAGTTTCGCAATCACATATAGAATGATATCCTTGGCATACACACCCGGTTTCAGTTTTCCATTCACCGTAATACGCATCTTTTTGGGCTTTTGCTGGAGAATGCATTGGGTTGCCAGGACCTGCTCTACCTCAGAAGTGCCGATACCAAAGGCCACGCAACCAAAGGCTCCATGGGTGGAGGTGTGGCTGTCTCCGCAAACGATGGTCATGCCTGGCTGGGTGATGCCCAGTTCCGGGCCGATCACATGGACGATTCCCTGCCAGGGATGGCCGAGGCCATACAGGTCCACCCCAAACTCCTCGCAGTTTTTGATCAACGTATCGACCTGAAGTCTAGATAGGGCATCCTTAATCGGCAGGTGCTGGTTTTCGGTAGGCACATTGTGGTCAGCAGTTGCAACGGTTCGGTTGGTGCGGAAAACAGGGATTCC
>CAZLKP010000094.1:0-4725 GCA_964560095.1 uncultured Bacteroidia bacterium | reverse complement strand
GGCAAAGGCCTGCGGAGAGGTAACTTCATGAATGAAATGCTTGTCAATAAATAACACTGAAGGCCCGTGCTCAATATTCGAGACCACATGGCTATCCCAAATTTTATCAAAAAGTGTTGTTCCCATTGGAAATTCGCTCGTGTAGTGCGTCAGTTACAGTTACAGTTTGCTCAGGGCATCAATATAGGCGATGGCAGTAGCGGTTACGGTATCGGGATTGGCTCCAAATCCATAGTAGTAGATCCCATCCTGATCAACTTGGATGTGAACCTGTGCCAAATCATCACTGCCGCCAGTGATGGCCTGCACCAAGTATTCTGCCAGATTCACATTAAGATTCAGGATGCTATCAATGGCTTTGATGGTGGCATCAACCGGGCCATTGCCTTTGGCTTCGTTGTATAGCGTTTGCTCATCTTTTCGAATGGTGATATGCGCCGTAGCAGTCTGATCTTTACCACAGGTGACCTGAAGCGCTTCCAGGGATAGTGCGTGCCTGACCCGGGGTTTCCCGATCAGTTGGAGAAGGTCTTCATCGTTGATTTGCTTCTGCTCGTCTGCAAGCTCAAGGAATTTGGGGTATAATCCCGTCATGTCTTCGGCATTGACGGGGTGTCCCAGTTTTTCCAACCGATGCTTCACGGCTGCCTTTCCGGACCGTGCAGTGAGAATAATCGAGTTATTGGGCACACCAACATCGGTAGGGTTAATAATCTCGTAGGTTTCCCGATGCTTCAACACCCCATCTTGATGAATACCGGAGGAATGGGCAAAGGCATTTCTCCCTACAATCGCTTTATTTGGTTGGACTGGCATTCGCATCAGGCGTGTGATGAGCTTGCTGGTAGGAAAAATCCTCGTGGTATCGATGTTGGTTTCCAGTTTCAGCATGTCATAATGCGACCGGAGCGTCATGACCGTTTCTTCCAGGGAGGTATTACCCGCCCGTTCACCGATGCCATTGATGGTGACTTCAACCTGTCTGGCGCCATGACGCAGAGCTGAGATGGAATTGGCCGTGGCCATACCAAGATCATTGTGGCAATGTGCCGACAGGATTGCCCTGTCCACATTCGGAACCTGGTTTTGGAGGTAGAGGAAAATATTCCCATACTGATCGGGCAGACAATATCCGGTGGTGTCAGGGATATTGACGACTGTGGCACCGGCAGTGATGACGGTTTCGACCATTCTTGCCAGAAATTCCAGATCGGCACGGCCGGCATCTTCGCAGTAAAATTCCACATCGTCGGTGAAGTTTCGGGCGAATGTTGTCGCTTTGGCTGCCCGTTCGAGAATCTGTTCTCGGGTTGCCTTGAACTTATGCGTGATGTGCATGTCTGAGACGCCGATACCCGTATGGATTCGTTTGCGTTTGGCAAATCGAAGGGCTTCTGCGGCACATTCGATGTCGCCTTCCACCGATCGGGATAGGGCGCATACCACGGGTTCGGTCACAGCTTTGGAGATATTCACCACAGACTGGAAATCGCCAGGGCTGGAAATGGGAAACCCAGCTTCGATCACATCGACGCCAAGCGCTTCAAGTTCGCGAGCAACAACGATTTTCTCATCTGTATTCAGCTGGCACCCTGGCACCTGCTCGCCATCGCGAAGGGTCGTGTCAAAAATGTGAACGCGGTTGTCCATGATGTTCATCGGGCTAAAAAATCAAACAAGCCTCTTCTCAATGAGAACAGGCTGCCGATCAAAGGTGAAACATGTGAACACGTTTTCCGTTCCGCAGCCTTCCTAAGAAAGTAGCAGATCAGTTAGCTGGAAAGAAAAACGCAAAAATGACATGGTCTGATGAATCTTTTCAAAGTAAAAGATTCAAAAAGATTCATGCCTGGGCAAGAGAATCCGGTGCCGGTCCATGCTGGTTTTGAAAATATTCAACTGCAGGGACGTCCAATCAATCTTCTTCCTCCTTCGTCTTCCATCCCTCAAATTGGATTGTTCTTCAAACCTTAGCGGTCTTAGAGGGTTCATCTATTGAACCTCAGGTGGTTTTTTCTACCTTTGCTTTGCCTGCGAAATATTCGCATTCTTTATTTACCTATTGATCAGGACTTTCTATGTCTCAAGCATACGACCTCATTGTTATCGGAAGCGGTCCCGGTGGTTATGTTGCAGCTATCCGGGCGTCTCAACTGGGCATGAAAACGGCTGTTGTCGAGCGAGAATCGCTCGGAGGTGTTTGTCTGAATTGGGGATGTATTCCAACCAAAGCCCTGCTCAAAAGCGCTGAGGTGATGAACTATCTCCACCACGCCCAGGATTATGGGTTGAACGCTGAGCATGTCTCCCATGACTTCGACAAAGTGATTGGTCGCAGTCGAGATGTCGCCAATGGCATGAGCAAAGGCATAGAATTTCTATTCCGGAAAAACAAAATCGATGCGCTGATGGGAGATGGCTCTGTCACTGTTGATCGCAAAGTGAAGGTGACAGACAAGGATGGGAATGCTACGGCTTATGAGGCGAAGCACATCATCATTGCTACCGGGTCCAGAGCGCGCAGCTTGCCACATATTCAGATTGACGGCGAGAAAGTGATCGGGTATCGCGAGGCGATGACCCTGCCTAAGCAGCCCCAAAAATTGATTGTGATGGGAAGCGGCGCCATTGGGATGGAATTTGCCTATTTCTATCACAACATGGGGACGGAGGTCACTGCCGTGGAATATCTGGATCGCGTGCTTCCCCGGGAAGACGAGGAGGTATCCAGCCAAATGGCCCGTATTTATAAGAAGATGGGAGTCAAGGTCATGACCAGTGCGGAGGTGACAGCTGTAGATACCTCTGGCGATGGTGTCGTGGCTACCGTCAAAACCAAAAAAGGGGAAGAAAAGCTGGAGGCAGATATTCTGCTTTCTGCAGTTGGTATTGTGGCTAATATTGAGAATCTGGGGCTGGGAAATCTAGGTGTGAAAGTGGAAAAAGGGAAAGTAGTGGTAGATGAATTTTACAGAACCAGTACTCCGGGAATTTATGCCATCGGTGATGTGACAGATGGCCCTGCCCTGGCACACGTCGCTTCCCATGAAGGGATTATCTGCGTTGAAAAGATCGCAGGCATGGATATCGAACCACTTGATTACGGCAATATTCCTTCCTGTACCTATTGTCAGCCCGAAGTCGCCAGTGTCGGCATGACGGAAGCCGATGCCAAAAGAGAAGGCTATGAAATAAAGGTTGGGAAATTCCCCTTCTCCGCTTCCGGGAAAGCCTCAGCGTCAGGGAAAAAGGAGGGTTTTGTGAAAGTGGTTTTTGACGCCAAATACGGCGAATTTCTCGGCGCCCACATGATTGGTGCTAGTGTAACAGATATGATCGCTGAAGTAGTCGTTGCCAGAAAGCTGGAGACCACCGGTCACGAGATCATCAAGGCTGTTCACCCACACCCGACCATGTCCGAGGCAGTGATGGAAGCGGCAGCTGCTGCCTATGATGAGGTGATCCACCTGTAGGGGGTAGAGCGGCATGTGAGAAAGATGAAAAAGGCCGCGCAACATGGCCGCCATTGAGCTCCACGGAGATCCGAAAAACAGAATCCGCGCCTTATGACTCAACCACCCGGCCATTAACCTGGGATTCCCTCGATGACAGGGAGCATTGCTTTCATTGTGTCCCCGACTTTGGGTGGCTTAATTCACCTCTGTTTTTTTACCACAGAGGGACACAGAGGAATTCACAGAGGGCTCGGTGGTTTTTACTCTGGACCTCCTGTGTTGAATTCTGTGATTCTCTCTGGCGGTTATTTATTGGACAGTCTTATTTTGATTCGCCGGAAAAATCATTAATGGCAGGAATTCGTATCTTAACAGAGTGATTGACTAAATTTCTAAGCATGCCTTCCACACTGTTTTATCAACTTCTTGACTCACCGGATGTCCGCCTGATTATGGACCGAGTTCAGTCTGAGTTGATGGCTGAGGCAAGGAGACGGGAGGCGTTCTACACATGGCTGACCCCAGAGGCGAAGGCGGAGTTTATCAATGGAGAGGTAGTCATGCATTCACCAGCAAAGCACAAGCATCTGCTAGCGACTGGGTACCTTTCTGGCCTGATGCAGGTGTATGCTCATGTGGGAGAGTTGGGAACTGTGTTGGTCGAAAAAGCACTAATTTCATTGACCAGAAACGACTACGAACCAGACATCTGTTTTTGGAGAAAAGAAGTGGCTGATACCTTTGATCCTGAGACCATGCGGTATCCTGCTCCGGATTTGGTCGTAGAGGTATTGTCCAAATCAACAGAAGCTCGTGACCGAGGGGTGAAGTTTCATGATTATGCTGCTCATGGAGTTAAGGAGTATTGGTTGGTAGATCCAGAATTGCAGCAGATCGAATGTTACACATTGACGAATGAAACGACCTTTGGACAAGCCATGGTCCTAGAACGGGATCAGGAGTTGTCCAGTGAGGTTCTCAAAGGGTTTTTCATTCCAGTTACAGCTGTTTTTGAACGCGAGTCGTTTAAGAACACCCTCCGGAACATCAATGGAGGATGATGAAGAATTGATTCCTTTCAAACCTTTTTCACATCCGTCTTCAGAAAATCCTGCCCCTTAAATAGTAAAGGAACATTCTCCGACTTCGCCAAAGCGTAGGAGAAGCAATCCCCGAAATTCAGAATACCGGAATATTGTGCATAGGCCTGAGCGCCCATGCGCGCCTGCGCTAAAGTAAATGACTCGACCGTGATTTTGGCCGTGTCGAT
>CAZLKP010000093.1:10021-12476 GCA_964560095.1 uncultured Bacteroidia bacterium | reverse complement strand
CGCCAATACCTCCTCCGGCATGACCAATCTGGTCGGGATCTTTTTCATGGCGCTGACGCTGTGCATCGTCTCCTTCTCCTGCACTGGACCGATTCTTGGATCGCTGGTAGCTGTGTCAGCCTCTGGAAGTGTAAGTGCCTGGAATCTCACGGCTGCCATGGGAGGCTTTGGGCTGGCACTAGCTCTGCCCTTCGGGCTGTTTGCGGCCTTCCCGGGCTGGCTCAATGCCCTGCCCAGATCTGGTGGCTGGCTTACGACCGTGAAAGTAGTCCTGGGCTTTGTCGAACTGGCTCTTGCGGTGAAATTCTTCTCCAACGCCGACCTTGTGGAGCACTGGGGGCTCGTTAAGCGAGAAACCTTCTTCCTGCTCTGGATCATCATTGGCATTGCAACCGTGCTGTACCTGCTGGGATTCATTAAGTTCCCGCACGACACACCACCCCAAAAAATCTCTACCGGACGCTGGCTCGCCATTGGTGCCTTTGGCGTATTTACGCTCTACCTCATCCCCGGATTGTTCAACAACGACATGGCGAACCGTCGCCTACTGAGCGGATTCCCGCCGCCGTTGTTTTACAGCTGGTATGAGCAGGACTCTGAATGCCCGCTGGATCTTCCCTGTTACAAAAACCTGGAAGAAGGGCTGGCTGTCGCCAAAGAACAGGGAAAACCCGTCATGCTCGACTTCACCGGCTGGGCCTGCGTGAACTGCCGCCGCATGGAAGAGAATGTCTGGGTAGATGATGAGGTATTCCAGCGCCTGAGCGAAGAATATGTCCTGATTTCTCTGTATGTGGACGATCGCAAACCCCTTCCCGAAGATGAAGTTGGACAGGTGGTGGAAATGAGTACTGGCAATCGTCGAAAACTCCGTACGGTAGGAGACAAATGGGCGATTTTTGAAGAAGAAAACTTTCACCACAACACCCAGCCGCTGTATGCCCTGATCACCCCCGACGGAGAGCTCCTGAATCAGCCGGTAGCCTATACCCCGGATGAACAGGAGTACCTCGATTTTCTGGATTGTGGGCTGGAAGCCTATGATGAAGTCAAAAAGTGAAGCCGAAAAAGGTCACTTTGAGATGTGATGGATCAGAATTACGCCAGTTTTTTCTGAAAGAGAAAAAATATTTGGAAGAATCTCGCCAGCCTGCCATATTTGCATCCCGATCACCACGATCGAAGCAGGGAGCTTAGCTCAGTTGGTTTAGAGCACCTGCCTTACAAGCAGGGGGTCACTGGTTCGAATCCAGTAGCTCCCACCCTGAAAAAACCTTCACCATTCGGTGGAGGCTTTTTTTATATTCCCCTATAGCAACCCAAACTGCTTGAAATGATGCTGGTAATGCTTGCGGCAATACAGCTTCCATTCATAGTGGGTTAAATCGCCAAAGACAGGATTCACCGCCCGGAAATCAGGATCGCTTTCAAAGCACTCCTCTATCTCCCGAAGGCTGTTGAGCAGCGCTTCTTTCGCTGCCTCAAGAGAATCAAATCGCAGATCCTCTCTCTCGCCCTTTTTCAGCAGTGGCATGTCGTACTTCCGGGGCATTTCCCGGTAGTTGTACAAGCTCTCTGTGTATTTCTCCAGCTTATCTTCAGGTGTCACACGGGTAAAGGGCACGTTCCCCAGTACGATCTGGTTGAAAAACTCCAGGTGTTCCACCATGTGCTGTGGCGTCATGAGGCCCCATGCGGGCTTTGTGGCTTCGGTAAGGCCCAAAAGCAGTTCTTCTACGTTGTCGATGCTGTAATCGAAAAACGGTGACTTCTTCTGCACCAGGGTGAGGATGGTCGCAAAAGCCACCAGCTCCATATCCTGATCGAAGATCTCCACATACCACTTGACCACGCCAGCCGGGTGCTCCTTACCTTTGGCGTCGCGCTCAATGCGCTCTCTGCAGGTGAGCCGCACCTGTATGGTGTCATTGTGGTAAATCGGGCGAATGAAGCGACAGGCCTCCAGGCCGTAGTTCGCCCCGACCGGCCCTTTCGCCGGACTCACGAACAATCCCGCAGCAGCAGCCAGCAGGAAATAGCCATGCGCAGCGCGATTTTCGAAGATTGTGCCCTCCAGAGAGGTGATGTCGGTGTGAGCGTAGAAGACATCCCAAGTGAGATTGGCGAAATTCTGGATGTCGCTATCGGTCATCGTGCGCTTGTGCGTAAGGATCGACATGCCCGGACGAATGTCTTCAAAGTGATAGCGGAACGGATGCTTCACGGTTTCTTTCACCTTCGCACCCGGCTGATAAATGCCAGACACAGCGGTAAGGGTTGTCGGGGTGCCCTGTACGGCACAGCGCTGCATGTAGTGCTTGATGCCCCGCATGCCACCCATTTCTTCTCCACCCCCGGCCCGGCCCGGCCCGCCGTGAATCAGTGTCGGCAGGGGCGATCCGTGCCCGGTACTTTGCTTCGCATTCTCACGGTTCAGCACCAGGATCCGGCCGTG
>CAZLKP010000093.1:7782-10011 GCA_964560095.1 uncultured Bacteroidia bacterium | reverse complement strand
TGGCTGGCCGCGCCCAGCACGAAGTCACGAGCCACGTTATCGTCGAAGGTCGCGATTGATGCACAAAGAGAGCCTTTACCCATCTGGGCTAATTCGATTGCCTGGTCTAGATCTGTGTAGGGCATGATGGTCGAAACCGGACCAAAAGCCTCAATTTCGTGGACGCCGGTGTTGGTGAATGGATCTTTTTCCAGCAGCACAACCGGACTCAGGAATGCGCCTTTTCCAGCATCTGCATCCACAACCTGAACGGAATTCAGGTTACCATAGACCATCTCGGCTGTGCGGGTGAGTTCGCCCACGCGCTCACGCACCTCTGCCACCTGATCCAGGCTGGCCAAAGCGCCCATTCTCACGCCTTTGGTCGTCGGGTTGCCGATGGCCACTTTTCCCAGCTCTTTTCCAAGGGCAATTTGTACGTCTTCCACTACATGATCCGGCACAATCACCCGTCGGATGGCGGTACACTTCTGGCCGCATTTCACGGTGATTTCATTGCGCACCTCTTTGATAAACAGCTTGAATTCAGGTGTGCCAGGAACAGCGTCTGGCCCCAGAACAGAACAGTTGAGGCTGTCTGCCTCCATGTTGAAGGGCACAGCCTCGTTGATGATGCGGGGATTGGATTTGAGCATGCGGCCGGTATCGGCAGAGCCTGTAAATGTGACCACATCCTGCGACTCTGTGCCGGCGAGAATAGTGTGCGCAGAACCACAGATGAGCTGTAAAGCCCCTTCAGGCAAGATCCCTGAGGCGATAATTTCCCGCACAACGGCTTCTGTCAGGAAGGACGTGGCTGTAGCGGGCTTCACGACTGCTGCAACACCCGCCATCCAGTTGACGGCGCATTTTTCCAGCATGCCCCATACCGGGAAGTTGTAGGCATTGATGTGAATGGCGACGCCGCGCTTGGGCACCATGATGTGCTGCCCCATAAAGCTTCCCCCACGGGACAGGTCAATGGAGTCGCCATCCACATGGTAGGTCTGATTGGGAAATTCGCGACGCAGAGACGCGTTGGCGAAGAGGTTACCAAACCCACCCTCAATGTCGATCCAGCTATCCACGCGGGTGGCCCCGGTCTGATAGCTGATCTTGTAGAATTGCTCCTTCTTTTTGGTGAGATACAGGGCGAGCTTTTTCAGCATCATGCCCCGCTCGTAGAATGTCATGTTCCGGAGCGCGGGGCTGCCGGTTTTTCGGCCATAAGCGAGGATCTCCGCGAAATCGAGGCCTTTGGTGGAGGCCATGGCGACCACCTCGCCTGTCACGGCATTGTAGAGCGGCTTGCCATCGCCATCCCCTTCGATCCAGTTTCCGAGTACGTAGTTGCCCAGTTTTGCCATTGTTGGAGTTTCTTTGTTGAGTTTACACTCGTTCGATCACCATGGCGTAGCCTTGTCCGACGCCCACACACATGGTCACCAATGCATATTGTTGTTTTGTTTGCTGAAGTTGTCTCGCTGCCGTCAGCGCAATGCGAGTACCGGTTATGCCGAGTGGATGGCCAATCGCAATGGCTCCGCCATTGGGGTTGATGCGCGGATCGTCATCTGCCAGCCCCCATTGGCGGGTACAGGCGAGCGCCTGGGCAGCAAAGGCTTCATTTAGCTCGATGATGTCCATGTCGGCCATGCTAAGGCCAGCTTTTTCCAAGGCTTTGTTGGAGGCCTGCACCGGTCCGATGCCCATAATACGTGGCTCCACACCTACGACAGCCGAACTCACGATTCGCGCCATCGGCTTGAGATCATACTGCTTCACCGCATCTTCAGAGGCGATGATGGAGGCAGCAGCACCATCATTCAGGCCGGACGCATTACCTGCCGTAACAGTCCCTCCGTTTTCTGCTTTCCGGAAGGCCGGCCGCAGTTTCCCCAGCACTTCCAGGGTGGTGCCCGGCTTCACAAATTCATCTTTATCAAAGACGATCGGTGGCTTTTTTCGCTGGGGAATCTCCACTGCCACAATTTCCTGTGCCAGGCGACCATTTTCCTGTGCTTTTGTCGCTTTCATCTGCGATCTGTAGGCAAATTTGTCCTGATCTTCCCGGCTGATGCCATATTGATCCACCAGATTTTCTGCGGTCATGCCCATGGCATCAGTCCCGTAGAGTTCTTCCATCTGGGGGTGAATGAATCGCCAGCCAAAACTGCTGTCGTGCATTTCGGCGTCGCGGCCGAAGGGTTGAGATACCTTGGAGATCACCCAGGGCCCTCGGGTCATGTG
>CAZLKP010000093.1:0-7772 GCA_964560095.1 uncultured Bacteroidia bacterium | reverse complement strand
TTTTGATGGCGCGATTGGCGTGAATGATGGCCGAGAGGCCGGAAGAACAGAGCCGATTGACGGTTTCACCCGGCACAGACCAGGGCAATCCGGCCAGCAGTAGGCACATGCGAGCCACATTACGGTTGTCTTCCCCAGCTTGGTTGGCACAACCCATGATCACATCGTCGTAGGCTTCCACAGGAATTTGCGGATTCCGTTTGACCACTTCCCGGATTACATGAGCGCCCAAATCATCTGTTCTCACAGTCGATAGGGTGCCGGTAAATGAGCCGATGGCAGTGCGAATTCCGTCTATGATCAATGCGTCTTTCACGTCTTTTTGTCGTTGGAGGATGAATCGAGAACCTCTTTGCTGCTGCGGTACACGGTACCGCGAAACCTGTAATATACTTCACCTTTTTCATTCCTCACATTCACATCAAAGGTGGCGGTTTTGTACCTTAGCTCAAGTGCCTGAGCATCAGCGATCAGGGTTTCCCCTTCTTTCGCAGATTGGGAAAAATTCATCGATCCCTGGATCGAGACCGACAGCCGACCATAGGAGTTGGAGGCAAACGCCAGGGCGCTGTCGGCAAAAGCATAAGCGACTCCGCCATGGAGAATCCCAAAACCATTGAGCATGTCGCGCTTTACGGTCATGCGAAGCTGGCAGTGCCCTTCTTTCAGAAGGATCGGTTCAATCCCCATCCACTGGCTGCAGTAATCGGTGTCCATCATTTTCAGGAACACCTGCTGGGCGAGGGAAGTGGTTTCGGACATATCAGTGAGTGATCAGGAGAAAAACAGTTGCTTATGCTGGGCCATTCTCCGAAGCAGGGGAGAACAGCGATATCGGTCTTCGCGATATTCGTCGTAAAGTGCATCCATTCGGGCGACACATTCGGCGATGCCGATCTCATTGGCCCAGGCCAGGAGGCCTTTGGGGTAGTTGACACCTTTGGTCATGGCCATGTCGATGTCTTCTGCTGAAGCAATGTTGATGTGCAAGGTATCGGCGGCTTCATTGATGAGCATGGTCACGATTCGATCAACGACCTGCTGCCCCAGCATCTTATCTGTATCAGGCTTGGGCTTTTCGGCACGTTCATGATAGTGATAAAAGCCACGACCGGATTTTTTGCCGAGATAGCCCGCTTCAGTCAGTCGTTTTTGGGCGAATGAAGGTTTGTAGCGCGGATCGTAGTAGAATTCCCGGAACACGGTTTCGGTCACCACATAATTTACGTCGTGGCCGATAAAGTCCATGAGGGTGAATGGCCCCATGCGAAAACCACCCAGTTCGGTCATCGCCCAGTCGATGGTCGCAATATCGGCCATGCCCTCTTCGTAGATTCGAAGGGCTTCGCCGTAAAACGGCCGGGCTACCTTGTTGACGATGAATCCCGGCGTATCTTTAGCAACAACGGTCAGTTTCCCCCAGGAGTCAATAATGCTCCGTGCCTTCCGGGCAACCGCTTCACTGGTTTGGATGGCAGGGATGATTTCCACCAGTTTCATCAGCGGTGCCGGGTTGAAAAAGTGGATGCCGAGGAATCGATCCGTGTTCTTGAGGGCAGCACCCAACGAAGTGATCGAGAGCGAGGAGGTATTGGAGGCGATGATACAGGAGTCTAAGACCTGAGGCTCCAATTCCATGAATACTTTCCGTTTGATCTCTGGATTTTCGATGATGGCTTCCATGATCAGGTCACAAGGCCGGAAGGCCGCCAATTGATCAACATAGTGAATGTTCGCCTGAATTGCCTCTGATTTAGCCTGATTGATGCGACCTTTTTCAACAAGTCGGGCCAAAATCTTTGAGAGTTTTTGCTGGCTTCGCTCAATGGCCTCTGATGAGCTGTCGTACACCTGCACCTGGCAGCCGGCGGTAGCTGCAACTTGAGCAATGCCGCTTCCCATGGAGCCAGAGCCGATAATTCCAATGGTCATTCAATTCTATTTTTACTGCAAAGGCTCGAAGAAAAACGCTAAGGTCGCTAGGCAAGCGTTCTTTGCGAACTTAATACCTCCTTCCCGCCTTAGCGGTAACATAACTTATTTCAAACACTTAAAATAATCAAAGGGCTCCAGGCAGTCGTTGCACTTGAAGAGGGCTTTACAGGCAGTGGAGCCGAACTGGCTAACCATGTTGGTGTTGGTGGAGCCACATTGCGGGCATTTCACAATGTTGCTGCGGCCCATGAGGGCCAGTTTATCAGCTGATTCATCCACCGGGGCAGCAATGCCGTACTTTTCCAGTTCTCTTCGACCATTTTCTGTGATCCAGTCGGTAGTCCAGGCCGGAGAAAGCACCAGTTCCACCTCTGCTTCATAGCCGCCCTCATTGAGGGTATTTTTTATCTCGGAGGCGATCATGTCCATGGCCGGACAGCCCGAATAGGTCGGTGTGATTTTCACATGCACCTGCTGGCCGTTGGCTTCGACCTCCCGCACTACGCCCATGTCCATGATCGAAAGCACCGGAATTTCCGGGTCGGAGACAGATCGGAGGATGGATTTTATGTTGGGGTTCATGATCTTTTTTTTTGATGTTCTTTTTGATGGCGCAAAAAGAACCAAAAACGCCTTCAAAATTCCAGGCCCCGCTTCAGTCCTCCCCTGCCACCGAATTTTGGGCCAACGCTCCGGGACGTTCCTATTTGCCCTTTTGCTGCATGATTCTCCTTGTTCCCCGGTACTCTCCTCGCTGAACCCGCAACTTATTTACCAACTCATATTCGGATAGGCTCGCTGCATGTACTGGAGATCGGCGAGAATGAAGCCCATGTGCTCGGTGTGAATGCCTTTTTTGCCACCAGATTGCGCCTGGAGGACATCGGGAATATGGATAGTAGCTTCCTGAAGGACTGCTTTCACATCTTCGTCTGATTGAGCTTTCACCTGGGCCAGGTCTGCACCGATCCCGAGTTCTTTCATCTCTGTTTCCAGTGGAGATTCTCCAAACAGCTCACCGGCATAGGGCCAGAGCGTATTGATGGCCGTTTGCATACGGTTATGACTCTCTTCAGTGCCGTCGCCGAGACGTTTTACCCATTCAGAAGAAAAGCGATGGTGGTAGCTGACCTCCTTGATGGATTTGCTCGCGATGGCAGACAGCTGCCTGTCGGCACTGTTGCAGAGCTGCTCGAGTAGTGGAAGGTGATAGCTGTCAAACAAAAACTGCCGGGCAATGACATAGGCGAAATCCGTGTTTGGATACTCCACCAGCAGTACATTTTTGTACTCGTGGGGGTAGCGCAAAAACGCGACGTCGTCTTCAGTTTTTCCTTCGCCCTGGATCTTCACAGCTGCCTGAAAATAATGCCGTACCTGGCCAAACAGGTCCAGTGAAATATTCGTCAGGGCCATATCCGTCTCCAGATTGGGGCCATGGCCGCAGAGCTCCGAGAGGCGATGTCCCAGAATGAGCGGGTTGTCGCCGAGCATGAGGAAATATTGATAGACTTTTTCTGTCATGATCACATGTGTTTCACTTCGTCGGGCAGTTTATAAAATGTCGGATGACGGTAAGCTTTGTCCATGGCGGGATCAAAGAGCTCGTCGCTGTTGGCGGGATTGGAGGCGGAAATGTATTTTGATTCCACCACCCAGATACTCACCCCTTCCTGGCGGCGGGTATAGACATCACGGGCATTTTCAATTGCCATTTTGCTGTCGGCAGCGTGGAGGCTACCAACGTGCCGGTGTTCGAGACCGTTTTTGGTTCGGATAAACACTTCCCAGATGGGCCATTCGTTTTTCATGTTTTCTCTATTTTTTTTACCGCGAAGTCGTCAAGGGAAGATGCTATGGGCGCAATGAGACCGGAATGTGTACCTAGCAAACTTTGCGACTTCTTAGTGGTGATTTTTTATTTCTAGGCAACCTCAAGATCCTCTTTCTCTGCCTGCTTATCGGCATAAGCCACAGCTGCTTCACGCACCCACTCGCCTTCATTCCAGGCATTGACACGGGCATCAAGGCGCTCCTTGTTGCAGGGGCCATCGCCTTTCACCACCCGCCAGAATTCTTCCCAATCAATGGGGCCGAAATCGTAATGCCCTCGCTCTTCATTCCACTTCAGGTCGGGATCAGGAATGGTAAGTCCCAGCACATCTGCTTGCGGCACGGTCATATCCACGAAATACTGGCGCAGTTCATCATTGGGCTTGCGCTTAATGCGCCACTTTATCGACTGCTCTGTGTGAGTACTTTCTGCATCGGGGGGGCCAAACATCATCAGCGAAGGCCACCACCAGCGATTGAGCGCGTCCTGCGCCATTTGCTTCTGGGCCTCGGTACCCTTGCTTAGCGTGAGCATGATTTCGTAGCCCTGGCGCTGGTGAAAGCTTTCTTCCTTACAAATCCTGACCATGGCTCTGGCGTACGGGCCATAAGAAGTGCGTGTCAGCATCACCTGATTCACGATGGCGGCCCCATCCACAAGCCAGCCAATAGCACCGATATCCGCCCAGCTAATGGTGGGATAATTGAAGATACTGGAATATTTCGCTTTGCCGGTGTGAAGCTGCTCAAACAGCTCATCACGGGTGATACCAAGCGTTTCGGCAGCGCTGTAGAGGTAGAGGCCGTGGCCGGCTTCATCCTGTACTTTGGCCAGGAGGGCGACCTTTCTCCGCAAACTTGGTGCCCGGGTAATCCAGTTACCCTCAGGTAGCATCCCCACGATTTCTGAGTGGGCATGCTGAGACATCTGGCGAATGTTGGTCTTTCGGTATTTCTCAGGCATCCAGTCGCGTGGCTCGATGATCTCGCCCGCGTCAATCCGATCCTGAAATGCCTGATCTAGTTTCTCTGTATGTTCCATATCTCGGGTGGTTTTCTGGTAGGTTTCTTTATTGATGATTAAGGAGGTGTTCACGGAAGACTCAGAGAAAAGATGTGTTGCTCTTTGGCCTTCGTACAGATCGCTGTGTTTCTCTGTGGTTCATGGGTTTAATGCTGGCCCAACGATGAATCGAAATCAACAACTACTTTCTCTGAAGTAGGAATGGACTGGCACGTGAGAATGTAGCCATTGTCGATTTCGTCCTGCTCAAGGCCGTAATTGACCTGCACA
Source organism: uncultured Bacteroidia bacterium (assembly GCA_964560095.1). Classification (GTDB taxonomy): domain Bacteria; phylum Bacteroidota; class Bacteroidia; order J057; family J057; genus JANQTF01. The sequence goes on along the minus strand of CAZLKP010000093.1, from coordinate 2,710 downwards.
TCGACTTGTCCTTCGAGCAATCGGGCCCGACAAGTACAACAAACCCCCCCTTTACAGGCAAAAGGAAGATCGGCATTTTTTTTCAGAGCTGCATCAAGAAGATTTTCCGATCCCCGCACCATTTGAAACTGAAAATCCTTCCCCCCTTCTCGGATCAGAACCTCAGTAACGAGGTCGGGATTGATGGTTCGCTTTTTCTTTTTGCCATTTTCCTTGGGCGCAATACCATCTGTATTGAACAACTCAAAATGAACCTGCTTATCGTCGATTCCCTTCTTTTCGAGGTAGTCTCGGATCATGAAGATCATTTGATTGGGACCACAAAGGAAATAGTGATCCACAGCCTCCTGATCGATGAAATTCCGGAACAGGATGTCGAGCTTCCCAGTATCTATACGTCCGGAAAAGAGGGGAATGTTTCGGTCTTCCTGGGTGAAGAAGTGAAAAATTTCCAGCCGATCAAGGTACTGGTTTTTAAGTCCTTCCAATTCTTCCTTCAGAATGATGGTGGATACTGCCTGGTTGGTGTAGAAAAGCTGGAAGGTACTTTTGGGCTCCAGAGCCAAATGGGTTTTGACGATGGACATGATGGGCGTGATGCCGGATCCGGCGGCAAAGGCCACGTAGTTTTTCTGCTTGTCAGGCTCCGGCTCAACGAAAAAGTGCCCGGATGGCGGCATAACCTCCAGCACATCTCCAGCCTTGAGGGCCGTGTTGGCATAGGTAGAGAAACGGCCGTCTTCGATACGCTTGACTGCCACTTTCCAGGAGTTGTCCAGCGGGGAGGAACACAGGGAATAGGAGCGCCTCACATCTTCGCCATCAATCATGGCGCGAAGCGTGAGGTGCTGTCCGTGGCGGAAAGCGAAATCATCGGCGAACTCGTCGCTGACGTCAAACTCAATGACAGAACAGTCGGCAGTGACTTTCTCGACAGACTTTACGGGGAGTGAAACAAATTTGGGTGACATGTAACCTTAAACTAACGATACGTGAAGTAAAACTAACGATTGTTAGCTTTGTTTGCAAGGGGTGTTCTTGTGCCGTTTTGAAAGGAAAGACGTCCTTTTTTTGCTTGATCAAAAGAGGACCAACAAAATCAAGAGGGGACAATCGCCGACTCCCTATCCTCCCCCGCACCCGTTGTCGCTTCTGGACCCCGTCGACTCTGGTGAAAACAATACACCAGCAAGGGCAAATCATTTATTTGGACCACCAAACCTATAAATGTCCTAACACTGAAATCATTATTAGGACCATGGCCAATAGAATCCCGATTAGCCCCCTCCTTCGTCCAAGGAAAACTTTGTATTTTTCAAACGAAAACCCCATTTCCTTCCTTTTTCCTACCTTCACTGTCTCCTGAAGTAATGCTGAAACCGTGTTTCTTCCCCTATACCCATGACGCCCATTCTCCAGCTATTCGTGAAGCATCCTGTTGCCGGGCAAACCAAAACCCGGCTTGCGGCCGGCATCGGCCATCAAAAAGCCCTCGAAGCCTACCGGCGATTGCTGGAACGAGTAAAAACCATTGCCCTGGAGCTCAAGGACGCGTGCGACATCGAAGTCTGGTATGGCAATGAGATGCCACAGGAGGATCTGTGGTGCGAAGGACCATTTACCCGGCAACAGCAATGGGGTAAGGACATTGGGGAGCGCATGATGAACAGTATGAAGCAAGCGCTGGACCATGGCGCCGGCAGGGTCGTTCTGGTTGGCTCAGACCTCCCTCATCTGACCACAGATATCATCCGGCAGGCATATTCACAGCTGGAACATCACCCTGTAGTCTTCGGTCCGGCTGCAGATGGCGGATACTATCTGGTCGGGATGTCGGAAATGATTCCGTCGGTATTTACGGACATGACCTGGAGTGTGGAAAACGTGTTTGCCGAGTCGGTGCGGAGACTCAAGCAGCTATCTGTGCCTTATGCTACTGTGCCCACGCTGTCTGATGTGGATACCGTCGATGATTTGTCGGGGACTTTTCTGGAAGATTTGTTGGAACTCTGAGACTTGAATTTGAGGTTCGTAGTTCGCAGGAAGAAAAAGTTCCGGTCTCGGCTCTCGGTTCTCGCTTCTCAGTTTTCACTCAATCACCATCCTTTTAAATTCTGCTCGGCCATTCACAGAAAGCTGAAGGAGATAGGTTCCAGTGGGAAGGTTCACGGAGAGATCCTGACGACCGGCACTACCCCGGAAAGTGGTCGAAAGCAGTTCCCGCCCGATCACATCCAGAATTTGTACCTGCACCTCCTGCTGACCTGGAAAATCCCATTCGATCAGAAAATGTCCCTCATTGGGGTTCGGAGCTACGCGCCATTGCCAGCTATCCGGGAAATCCTGCATGGAGGTCCTCACTGCCAGGACTTCCACTGTATCCAGTTTTGTGCAGCCCAGTGCGTCTTTTACTTCCACGGTGTAGATTCCGGGGGCCAGTCCAGCAACAGAATCTGTGGTCGCTCCATGACTCCAGTAATAGGTCCATGGGCCTCCATTTCCGCCGGAGGTCGTGACCGAAGCTGTACCATCATTGGCGCCAACATTCGTTTGCTGAGTCACAGTCGTCTGGGTCTGGATCGGCGGAGGTGGGGATGCAATCTGAATGGTGGTGTCAGTTTCACAGCCAGCGCTGTCCTGGATGGAAAAAGAATAACTTCCAGGAACGAGCTGGGTAAAAGTACCTGTGCTGGCAAAAATACCTCCATTC
>CAZLKP010000092.1:5866-12657 GCA_964560095.1 uncultured Bacteroidia bacterium | reverse complement strand
CACCGGTGTCGGACCCAAAGCCATCCATCTCCACGAGAAGCTGGTTGAGGGTATTTTCACGCTCATCATTTCCGCCTGTCATGTTCATCCGGCCTCTGCTGCGCCCTACAGCGTCGATTTCATCGATGAAGATGATGCAGGGAGCTTTTTCTTTGGCCTGCTTAAAGAGGTCGCGCACACGTGCGGCTCCCACACCGACAAACATTTCGACGAAGTCTGATCCGGACAGGGAGAAAAACGGCACTTTCGCTTCACCGGCCACAGCTTTGGCCAGCAGGGTTTTGCCAGTACCGGGAGGGCCTACAAGCAACACTCCTTTTGGAATGTGTCCACCCAGGCGGGTAAATTTTTGCTTGTTTTTGAGGAATTCGACGACTTCCTGAACCTCTTCTTTGGCTTCTTCGAGTCCGGCCACATCATCGAAGGTTACATTGACCTTGTTTTCCTTATCGTACAGAGAAGCACGGCTTTTTCCGATATTAAAAATCTGACCTCCAGCCCCGCCACCGCCGACGCGGCGCATGAAGAAGAACCACAGGGCCACCAGAATCGCAATAGGAATCAAAAACTGAACGACGTCGCCCCACTGCGTACGCTCTTCAAATTTATGCTCCACCCCCATGTCTCTGAGCGTTTTGCCCAGATCATCAGAGGGGTAATATACTTTGTAATGAGGCCCCATGTCGGAAACATTTTTCCCGCCATTCTTGGCTGTACTGACGCCATCGCTGTTAAGGAATACATTGACTTCCTTTTGATTGATGACCAGGACTCTCTCAACCTGTTCTTTCTGTACCAGCTCCTCAAATTCTTGGAATCCGATTTCTGAAGCACCTGTATTGTTGCCAATGAGAAAAGTGCCAAGAATGAAAAAAGCGAGAACAACGACATAGATCCAATAAATATTGTTGCCGCCCTTAGGAACCTTATTTCGGTTATCTGCCATTAGATTTTTCCTATCCGAGTACCAGGGTTATTTTAAATCCCTTGCTACTACAACCTAAAAATAGAGTTAATTGTTGGTTACCCAAAGCGCCTTGTGGGCAAATCCTATTCCCCCTGCCTGAAACCTGACAATTTTACAGCCGATTTTAATAATCAATGACTGAATCGCGAATTTTCTTACGAGGATAAAAGGGGAATGTTCTGAACCCCAAACCGGGTGAAAGACATGTCTGGCTGTTAAACAAGCCTTTGGGCACCTAACCTCTCCCTATTCTGCCTAGTCTGGTGGATCACAGGCCCCCGGATTGCCATTCAGGCAGATTGTCAGGAACTGTGGAAAGTCAGGCCGGAACCTAAGGGAGCCCAACCAGAAAAACACCTGCCGGTCATCAAACCGGCAGGTGTTGCATCATCACGTGTCACCCAGGTGTGAATCACTGCTTAACAAACTGAATGCTTTTGCCCTCATATCTTCCTCTGCACTGTAATAAATATCTGCCCGAAGATAGTGAGGAAACATCCAGTCGGACCATCGGGGTTTGACCATCCGCCTGGACGGTACCCTGCATCAGTTTTTGACCAGCCAAACTGTAAACAGACCATGAAATGGGTTGGGATTTGGAGGCGGTCAGGGACAGGTTCATGTGGTCGCGAGCGGGATTTGGATACACCGATACCTGAAGCGGGAATTGTCCTTCTTCCACAGACAGCTCCACCGTGGGGCTGAATTCATATTTCCCATCGATATCGACCTGGCGAAGTCTGTAGGTCAAAGCAGTGTTTCCGAGTCTGGCCGCCTGCTTATCGATCAACTCATAGGCAATCATCTCTTCGCTAAAACCTGCAGCGTCCACTCGCTCGATTTCCATGAATGTCTCCCCATCCGAGGAGCGCTCCAGAGCAAAATAGTCTGAATGGGTTTCTGAAGCGGTAATCCATTGAATAACAGCATCTTCGCCCTGCCAGTCACCGGTTACGCCTAGCCATTCCACCGGAAATGTGGTTCCACTTTGGGGATAATGGATATAAATCGTGGTACTCAACTCTCCCTCGGCGCCATTAGTAGATCCGTTGGCAGGAAATTCAGTGAGAGAGCCAGAAGAGGTTGTTCCGCTGGAGCCTCCTGCGACTGAGGAGGTGACCGTTGCACCTGCCGGCAGCGAAACAAAGCCACCGCCCCCACCACCGCCTGGTCCTTCAGATTCACTGTTGGTGATGAGTTGGTTGCCACCATCTCCACCATTGGCATCAATGGAAATACCATTGGTGTAATTGGACTTGATGACCACTGTGCCTCCGGCACCACCGCCACCCGGCGCATCATTGTGACCCGATCTTGTATTTTCTCCAGCCCCACCATTTGCGCTGATGGTTCCTGCCCCCTTAACAGCTTTCGCTATGATAAAAACAAGCCCTCCACCATTTCCGCCATCACCTCCAGCGTTGTTATTCGCATCTCCGGCACCACCACCACCGCCAAGAAAAAGCTTTTCGTCGGCATCGCTAGTAAGCCACCTTCCTCCCAAACCACCTACCGGGGACCTGTGGTCGCCGTTCCAACTATTATGACCGGGTCCTTTGGATAGCGCATCCCTGTTGGCCCCCGCATAACTATAGCCACCTCGTCCTCCTCCGGAGGAGGTCGTATATCCTCCGATGCTGATATATGCGTCATCCAGTGCCCAGGCCGAGGCTCCGGGGCAAGTTGTACACATGACACCCTGTCCGGTCCAGACATTGCCGTTGTTGCCATTGGCGCCACCACCACCACCAGCGTTGTGGGCATTTCCGCCCCCACCGCCATTCGCAATCGCCCCTCGACCATACAAATATCCGGCAGAGGTGTAATCACTGGAAGAACCTGCAACACTTTCTCCTTTCTCCGCACCATCGTTTCCACTGGAAGAGTAGTACACGGTTTTTCCATAGGCAGTTCCGTTGTGCCAATTTCCTCCCCTGAATCCGATAGCATTGGCATTGATCATTCCACCGGCAGCCACTGTCACCGTATCGGAAGCCGTTACTGCAACAACTCCTCCAGTACTGCCATTCCAGGCCGGCGCAGTGATACTCGCACCGGATTGAATCTCCAAGGTGCTGTATTGCGGAACACGCACAATCTGGGTTTTTCCTGTAGCCGTGTAGGTGTTCAGAAGGCCCGATTGGAAAGTAATCTGGCTCCCACTTACTTCTTCCACAAAAATGAACTCGTAATTTCCGGCTTCGTGGTAGTCGGCGACAGTGCCGAATGAAGCATCATTAGCCGTACTGATGCTAGCTCCCTGCATCTGAACGATCAGGACCAGATCACCGTTTTCCAGTGCGCTGCCATTTGACAGGTCGTTAATATCAGACACCTGGATGCTGGTTGCACCTGATGCAACATCCACACTCAGGGATGTGTACTGATTGACAACTTCATCGGCAAGATTGATCAGGCCCGGTCCATCTTTTCCAGTCACTTCGATGGTGCCACCTGCTCCGTCGTTTAGCAGAAAAATGGCTGAAACGGCGGTAATGAGGCCGACAGCCATCAGGCTAGCGATGCTTCGGAGCGAGGTACTTTGACTCTGATGATTGCTTTGCTTAAGAGACATACAAGAAGTTCATTGGAATTTCTTCAAAGCTATTCTCTCGTATGGGCTCTCCCCTGTTCCATTACCGGCAATTTTTTACAGGGGAAAGGAATCATCAAATACTGACTAATCATCAGGCATTGCACTCTCTTTTTCCGGGAAAATCACCCTTCTGGGCTCTGAGTGCCATATACCGCCGTATCACCCGATTCCAATCCACTCCTTTGAATTGGGGTTTCTTGCCGGATCGCGACAAAATTTTGATGAGATCCCCAAAACCTTACCCCCATACCGGACCAATGATCACAGGATCCCCTACGCAAGCTGATGTCGCATGTCTGAGGTAAAGTTGAGATCCCTGACTGCATATGTATTGGCCCTGGTATGGGCAGTCGAAAACGGAGAGAAACGCACGGTTCGGTTTCCCATGGAACGGATCAGATAGAATCGCCTCGCTTATACATCAATTCACCAATCTCACCGGAATGCCCTGCCCCGCCAGCCAGGTCTTCAGCTCAGGAATCGGGATTTCGTTGAAGTGAAACACAGATGCCGCCAGGGCTGCATCGGCTTTCCCCCTCGTAAACGCCTCCGCAAAGTGCGCCATGGTACCTGCCCCACCCGAGGCAATGACCGGAATCGGAAGAGATTCAGACATGTAACGGGTAATGTCCAGAGAAAAACCTGCCTTTGTGCCGTCACTGGTCATGGAGGTAAGCAGGATCTCCCCTGCCCCACGGTCGGTAATTGCCCTGGCCCAATCGATGGCCTTGATCTCTGTGGGTCTGCGCCCCCCATGGGTAAAGACATACCATTCGCCATTCAGCATATTGGCGTCGATGGCCACCACCACGCATTGAGAGCCAAATTCCTGGGCCAGCTCATTGACAAGCTCCGGTCGCTTCACTGCCGCCGAATTAATCGACACCTTGTCTGCACCGGCTTTTAGCAGGCGGGACACATCTTCCACCGACCGGATGCCGCCACCAACAGTGAAGGGAATGTTGATCGCTTTAGCCACATGCCGCACCAGCTCCGCCAGCGTATCGCGTTTCTCCATGGTGGCTGTGATATCCAAAAAACACAACTCGTCGGCGCCTTTGTCGGCGTAAGCAGCTGCCAGCTCCACCGGGTCACCAGCATCTCGCAGATCCACAAAGTTGATGCCTTTGACTGTGCGGCCATCCTTTATGTCGAGACAGGGAATGATACGTTTGGTAAGCATGAATGAAGACGATCATGGTGGAAGAAAACCCTGGCGAACATACGAATAAGAACAGGAATTAGGCCATTCAACGATTCCGTTGTCGGGCCCGGTACCAGAAAAGCAGATTCCGGGGATGTTCACTCACCCATTCCCCGCACATTTTCCCCAGCTGCAGACCAGCAGAAACAAGATCCGTTTCGCCTGCTTGCTCATCCCGCAGAAAATGAATCAGCCGGAGCACCTTCAGAGGGTCCAGCCAGGCAAACAACCGGGCCTGGAACGTCTCGGAGGAGGTGGCATGGTGGCGAATATCCGGCAAACGCTCCGGAAGCCCTTCTTCCCTGAGGTACCTTTCAACCTGATCGGGAAGACCAGGCCATTGATGCTGAAACCCGGGCACTGCCTCAACCAGTTCTCTGGCCTGGATAAACACATCCGGTGGATACACTGGCCAGCTGCCGTCTCCACGATCGAGATAATCCTGAATGGCTTTTCCGGTGCCAAAAGGAACTTTCTGAGAGGGCCTTGGAGAAGGGATGACGCGCGTGCGGTTGCATTCTCCCAATTTTCCTAGCTGAGAAAACTTGTGCAAAAAATAAAAGTCTTCGCCTGCCTTGCGACGGCTCATCCCTCCCTGTGCCTGATAGGCCTTCGATCGCACCACCATCGAAGACCCGATGGTATGATAAGCCATCGGATAACCGGCAAATCGTAGCCCCTCAATGTAGTAGCGAAGAAACAGTTCATACAAAACGATTCCATCATAGACATCCACAGAAAAATCTACTCCCTCAAGGGGATGCTCAAAATATATGGACCATGCATCGTGCGGCTTATCACCGATTAGGGCAGATAGTTCGACGAGATAGTTTTCATCGACGCGAGAATCCGCATCCAGGTTAATGATGAGGCCATTGGGCTCGCCTGCCTGCTGCAGCCTGTCCACAGCTTCATCCATACCGATTTTGCGTGCCAGTCCTACCCCTGCGTGCTTTTTAGGAAGGTCTGTGGCCTCAATCATGTGATAGGTGAGATTGCGATCACGATTCCAGGCCTGGAATTGCTGCCGGGTCGCGCGATTGGCTTCCCGGATGTGCTCGCCGTGTTGGATCCCATGATTTAGGACAATCAGCACCTCAACCGGTGTGCCAGGCATTTCGCATGCCTCCAACGAGTTGAGCGTCTGAAGCAAATCTTTTTCGGCAAAACAAGGAATCACAATGACCTGCTTCATCCCAGATGGAGGAGATTCCCGGATCTGGCGGGGAATAAACCGCTGCTTATCGAGGTAGGAAAGCGAAGAATAGATGGTCATGTGGCGCGTTATGGCTCCCACAATGATGTCAAGAAGGATGCTGGGATGCAAGTGGTCAGTAATCCATTTGACTGGGATCTTCCCAGTTTATGGATTTCCAGTACAGGGCTCCCACGAGGATGGTCGTGCAAATGATGGAGAATACGATGAGCAGGAAGCCGTCGGTAGAAAACACGGGCGTAGCGGTCAAATCAAGGTGAGGGGCAGAAGGAAGCTGAGGGTCGAGCTGGACCAGCAAAAAACTACTGAACAGCACAATAGCCGTAAACGCCATTCCAGCACCCAGCCATAAGCATCGGCTGAAACTGAGAGAGCCGTAGAGACGGATATACCGGGAAATGGTGGTCAGCCACACCAGCACAAGCCAAAAGACCAGCAACACAAGGCCAACAACTTCGGCCCACAGATCTCCTGGCCAGAAGCTCCTCCACAATGCCCAGGCAATAAGCCCGGTGCCAAGGAGAAGCCCCTTGGCGAGCATGAAGCGGAAAAATCTTGCGATGGCGTTCATATCAGGAAATAGGATGGATCGGGTTAAAACCTAATAAATAATGTACAAAAAATATTTGAAAGTACACAGAATCAATTACCTATATAAAATATGACAATTCTATCTCTGGAAATGTTTGCCTATGGATGCAAGAAGTTGGCTGGGCCATTATATTTGTCCTTATGAGGGATGCTGGAATCAGAAACGGGTACCAGATGACGTGGGGTGCAGAGCCTATATGGCTCCTACCAGAGAAGG
>CAZLKP010000092.1:0-5856 GCA_964560095.1 uncultured Bacteroidia bacterium | reverse complement strand
GGCTGGAAAGCAGCAAATCCCTGCTCATTGCGGACCTTCACCTGGGAAAAGTGAGTCATTTCCGGAAAAACGGCCTGGCTATTCCCTCAGCAGCCGAAACACCGGATCTCCAGCGGCTATCCAGGCTGTGTGGTCAATATCAACCCGAGCAACTCATCCTGCTGGGCGACTTGTTTCACTCTGATCTCAATGGTGCCTGGGACATTTTTGCATCCTGGAGTCAGAACCTTCCTACTAGCATCACGCTGGTCAGGGGTAATCACGACATTCTCCCAGAATCCCTCTATGGAGCATGCGGGATCAACTGTGTGCCCTCCATGGATCTGGGCAGGCTTCTGCTCACACACGATCCCCAGGAACCACCGCCTGGGCGCTTCAATATCGCCGGACATGTGCACCCGGGCGTACGGCTACAAGGTAAAGGGCGGCAAACCCTTCGGCTTCCCTGCTATTTTATCCGTCAGGACAGCATGCTGATGCCGGCCTTCGGATCATTTACCGGCCTTCACCTCCCTGCTCCCAGGGAGGAGGACATGATCTTTGCCATCGCAGAAGGACAGGTCATCCAAGTGTTGTGAACCCAAAACCACCCCTTGTCCGAGGTTCCAACAGACTTTGCAGACATCCAATTTCAAAATAGGCGGGGAAATTAGTCCGAAAATCCGTATATTTATCGCAGAATAAGACAAAAATTACTGTCATGAGCACTCCGCATCCATCCACGACAGCAGACAAAACAGATGTAATGGCCATCTACGAGTCCATTTTCCATCAGGGAGAACTGGAAGGAAAATTTGAAGTATTCCGCAAAGGAATGCATGAACTCAATCTTGATCTTGAGGTCCTGATTCAGCTTACAGGTATTTCGAAAGAACAAGCCTGGGAATGGCAAAGCTTGCTGGAAAAGAATGCGGAAGCTCCATGCCCAATGCTAAATGGGTAACAGTGCCTAATCGCGATCTTTCCAATTGATCCCGTACAGATCCAGCCTTCGGTCTTTCATAATCTGTACACTACCTCGCTCGTGCAGGTCCATAAGCATGTCCAGGTCCACATCAGCAATCACTGTCATTTCTGTGTTGGGTGTGGCCTCGGCCTTGATGGCATTGTTGGGAAACGGGAAATCGGAAGGGGTAAAAATGGCTGACTGCGCATATTGAATGTCCATATTCGATACCCTTGGAAGGTTCCCCACCGAACCTGCAATCGCCACATAGCATTCATTTTCCACAGCTCGCGCCTGTGCACACCTTCGAATGCGATTATAGCCGTTCTGGGTGTCCGTGAGAAAGGGCACGAAGAGCATCTTGACTCCCCGCTCGGCATACAGCCTCGACAACTCCGGGAATTCCACATCATAACAGATCACAATCCCGATTTTACCACAATCTGTATCAAAAATTCCCAATTTGTCTCCTCCACTCATGCCCCACACCTTCACCTCATTGGGTGTTGGATGAAGCTTGGTATATGAATCCCAGGATCCGTCCCGGCGGCACAAATAGCTGATGTTATACAAGTGATTGTCTTGGACAAACGGCATGGAGCCGGTGATGATGTTCACATTGTAGGAAATGGCCAGTTCGAGAAACTTGTCCCGCAGCGGCTCAGAAAAAGTGGCCAGTTCCCGAATGGCTTTGGCCTCGCCCAGGTGGTTGAATTCTGCCATCAGCGGTGCATTGAACAGCTCCGGAAACAAGATAAAGTCAGATTGGTAGGCACTTAGGGCATCAATGAAAAACTCACAGGATTCCACCAGCGCATCAAAGCTTTTGAACAAGCGCATCTGCCACTGAACCAACCCGATCCGAATTACGCTCTTGGGAGCATTGACCAGTTTTTCCTCCTCGGTAAAATAGATATTTGTCCATTCCAGCAAGACCGCATATTCCAGTGACTCCACATCACCGACGAGGTAATTTTTGATGACCCGCCTTACGAAAAAATCATTGCCTAGCTGAAAGGTCAGGACTGGGTCATATAGCTCCTTAAAGCGCACCTTTCGAATATATTCTTTCGGGCTCAGGGTATCGGAGTGCTCATTGTATCGCGGGATTCGGCCCCCGACAATGATCGACTTGAGGTTGAGGTTTTCACACAACTCTTTGCGGGCGTCATACAACCGTCGGCCCAGGCGGAGATTCCTGTAACCGGGATGCACAAATACGTCGATGCCATACAGCACATCTCCATCCGGGTTGTGAGTCGAAAACTGGTAATTGCCGGTGATCTGTTTATAGGTATGGTTATCCCCAAATATCTGATAATCCACCACGATGGCTAAGGCAGCGGCTACAACCTTCCCGTTCACTTCGACGCAGAGTTGACCCTCGGGAAACAAACTGATCAGTTGCCGAATAGATGATTCCTGCCAATAGGCATTTTCTTCCATGCTGGCATAGGCCTGCTTCATCGCCTCTTTGATCTCGAGGTAATCTTCGTATTGCAGATGCCGTAGCTCAACGCTTTGCGCCTGGGTAGATTGCGGTGTTAGTTCCATATACAGGGGTTAACTGATTGGGGCAGGTTGCGGTTTGCCATTCCGGATCCAAATTTCAACAAATCCGGGTTGTGTCATCTGAAGCAGTGCCTGCCGATCAAATTCGGCCGGGTGCAAGTTCAGCCATGTCCTTCCCGGCCAGGCACCCTGCCTGATATCCACGATTTCTTCTGGCAGCAATTCCCGCCTGCCGTGATCGTCTGGGCCAATGAAGGTCACCCAACGGTCAATTATATCTGAAAGAATGGAGACCAGATTGTTGGAGGATCTTGTGTGGAGATACTGCAAATGAATATCTCCGCTTTCAAATTCGAAAACATAAACCTTGTCAAATAAATCGAATTCTCCCGCTCCAAGATTCATTTCATAGACCGCCTCAAGACCGTCCTGATCATCCAGGGGGATGTCCATGGGTTGACAAATAGGGTTGGGAAGTTTATCCGGGTCTAACCTGAATATTTGCCTGAAGGGGTGGGTAGGGCCTCGTTCAATGACAGTGTCTGACACGAAGGCTGGATGCAAGGAAGTAACATCCGGTATGGGTTCCCAACGCTTCTGTTCGCCAAATCGATTGATGCGCTCCCAGCCGATTCGTTGTCCGGAGCCGGTGTTCATCCAGATCCGCGCCCCGTTTTGCGCCTTCCAGTGAGGGGTAATGTTGGCAAGATCCGATTCTGAGCCAATGCGGACCCAGATCCGGCGTAGGTGACGCATCAACCTCAGAAACTGCAGATGCGGCAAGGCTGCGCTGTCCAGCTCCAGATATTCTACCTCCGTGACCTGGTCAAATGGCAAACTCCTGAGAGGAAGAGGTTTCATGCTCTCAGGCAGCAATACATGACCGGGGTCGGGACCGGCATGATCCAGAAAGCGGGACCAGACTTTCTCCAGATACAGATATCTCGCTTCGGGATGAGACACAAGCTCCCTGAAAACTGACTGATCCTGACGGTTGACGGCATGGCGGGCCAGAAAAAATCCTTCCAGGAAGCGATACCTGAATCTCGTATGCCCATCGGGATTCGTTTTGAGAATGGAGCGGCATCCCCGTGGGCAGGTTGATAGGTCCACCACTACCTGTTGAGTGACCATCTCTTCCAGGCGATTCCACCATTCGTCATTGCTGCCAATGGCCCGCTTGAGGACCCGATCAATCACTTCAGACAAAAAAAGAGTCGGGCCTCCCATACCGGCACTGAGGATCAGCATGTTCAGCACTACCGGCCGATGCCAGATCCCATGTCTCCAATCGACGCCATCAATGACCCGCCGAATGCCCTTCATATTGGTCCCTTTGGCAAATCGCCGGAGCCAAAAGACGGATTCATCAGCATCCCACTCCACAAAGTACGCCGACATGCCCCACTCAAAGTAATCTTCGCCAACCAGTTTGATTCGCCCCAACTGATCAGGGCGCGACCAGACGCTAGGCCACCGCTCTGGTTGCACAGCCAGAATCACGGCTTTGAAGCCTGATGTGGCTTCCAGCAACATATTAATACGTTCCCGGGCTTGTAATTCGGGAAAGTAGGCATCCAGATCATCCAGAATCAGCCAGGTTTGCTCCTTGCGCCGGATATCGGCGATGCTTTTCAGCGGATTCTCCTGATTCATCGACACCATGAAGGTCCGTCGATACCGTTTGTGTAGCCATTTCATGACTTCATACAGCCCCCAGGTTTTCCCGCCACCCATCGGAACCAGAAAAACCAGATAGTGGCCCAAATCCTGATCAAGATGATGACGAAACAACGCCAGCTGCCCGGAAATGTGCCGGGACTTCAGATCATGGCTACTCCTCACCATACGAGGCGTATGATACCTGTGAAAGGTGGTCCATTCCGATCGGGCTGCTTCGTGGGGAAGTCTGGTTCTAAAGACCAGAAATCTGATAAGACGAACCATAACAAGGACTGTTACCAGGAACGCAACCCCCAGGAGGAGCCACACAAGGTGTGAACGGACCCAAACTGGCCAGATCGAAAAAAAGATATTCCAGGCTTCGGTCATGTTTCGCTCTGAGGCGAAAATCTACATTTCAGCTTCTTTGGAAGCAAATAGGAAAGGCGGAAATGCGTTCAGAGAGAAGAGCTGAGGCAGAAAAAGATGTCTGGAAGGAAATGGAATCCAATGAAAACATCGCAGATCCATCGGCCCGCCATCTTTCCCTACCATAAACTCACCCTTCGAATTTACACCTTCTCAATCACCATGGCTGAGGCACCGCCACCGCCATTACAGATGGCTGCGAGACCAATTTTCCCTCCTTTGGCCTGCAGCACGCCGTTGAGGGTGGTGATGATCCGGGCGCCGGAGCAGCCCAGGGGGTGGCCCAAAGATACAGCTCCGCCATGCACGTTCACTTTCATTTCATCCAGCTCCATCAGTTTATTAAAGGCTAGGGTAACAACGGAAAAGGCTTCATTCACCTCCACATAGTCCACGTCTGCCATGGTGAGGCCCGCACGCTGAAGGGCGATGGGAGCCGCTTTGGTAGGTGCGGTGGTAAACCAAGCCGGCTCATGCGCAGCATCCGCGAAGGACAGAATTTTGGCGACGGGTGTGAGCCCGAGTTCCTCCATTTTTTCCTTGCTCACCAGCACCAGGGCTGAAGCGCCGTCGTTGATGGTGGAGGCATTGGCTGCTGTCACAGTTCCATCCTTGCTGAAAGCCGGCCGAAGCTTGGGTACTTTATCGAAGTTAACCCGCTTATATTCCTCGTCTTCGGTTGCCTGAAGGGGATCTCCTTTGCGCTGCGGCACGGCCACCGGGACAATTTCATCTGCAAAGGCGCCGGATTCGGTGGCAGCAGCTGTACGCTGATAGGACTGTATGGCAAAGGCATCCTGCTGGTCACGGGAAATCCCATATTTTTCTGCGGTAGCATCGGCATACATTCCCATAGCCTGATGGTCATAGGCATCATTGAGGCCATCCTGTGCGAGGCCGTCAATCAGTGTGGCATTTCCGAATTTGTATCCAAAGCGAGCCTTTGGTACATAATAGGGGATGTTGCTCATGGATTCCATACCACCTGCGACGATCACATCTGCCAGACCAAGCATGATGGCCTGCGCACCAAACATGATGGCTTTGGCACCGGATGCGCACACCTTGTTGATGGTGGTGCAGGGCACGGTATTGGGGATGCCTGCACCGATGGCGGCCTGCCGGGCAGGGGCCTGTCCAAGGTTGGCAGAGACTACATTGCCCATGAATACTTCCTGGACGAGGGCAGGAGAAACACGCGCTTTTTCCAGGGCCCCTCGGATAGCAGAAGTTCCCAAATCCACAGCGCTGAGACCGGCAAACATTCCGCCAAAACTACCAATTGGCGTTCTAGCAGCCGATATGAT
>CAZLKP010000091.1:0-12667 GCA_964560095.1 uncultured Bacteroidia bacterium | reverse complement strand
AAATGTCGCCAAAACTGAAATTGAGAATGGGAATATCGTTGTCGGCGGCATAGACAATGGCTCGGGCGATATCGTCGTCCTGGCCTGTGCCATCGGCCGCAAAAGCCCGAATCACCACCATGCGGCAATCAGGAGCCAGACCCGCACCTCCCAGGCCATTATCCATACGCGCCCCGATCACACCTGCAACCAGGGTTCCATGCGCATTATCATCCCAGGGATCGGGGTCCTGCCCGACATCATCCCCGGAGGATGGGTCATTCACTTGATCGGTAAAATCATAACCAATCACATCATCGGGAAATCCGTTGCCATCATTGTCAACCCCATCAAAATCACCAGTGATCCCATTTCTGGTTTCGGAGGCCAGCCAGGGTTCAAATGTTCCATTGCCATTCAGATCTTCCGACGAATTGATCGACAGCTGCCCGTCAAACTCGGGGTGGAGATAGTCAATCCCGGTATCAATCACACCGATCTTCACAGCATTGGAACCCCGGGAAATGTCCCAGGCCTCCCTGGAGCGGATAAAAGTGTGATACCACTGACGGTCCAGCGAATCATCATTGGGGGTATATTGGATGCCATCCAGTTGGAGCGTCTGCACCGGATCCACACGGTCAAAAGCACCGGAGGCCATAAGCCAAGATTCCGGGGATGTTCCTATTTGATCGTCAACACTGATGGTAAACCAACGGTGGATATCACCCAGGGCTGTGGTAGAACCGACAGCAGCCAGGGCCTGCACATTACGGATGTGGTCAAAGTCCTGCAGATCGCCAGTAAAGGCAGTGGGCGAGCTCACTTTTGACGGACCGATATCGGCGGCCTGCCGGAGCCAGTTGTACCACTGTCCCTGAGGTGAAGCCACCCGCACATTCACCTGTTGCTGCGCAGGGAGCATTAGCGGGATGAAAACCAGAGAAAGGAACCAGGACCTGGGGAACGTCTTGTTCATAGGTAAGAAACTTACGACAGGAAGGTCATTTTGTCCAAGCCAATAATGACTGCACATTTCATGGCTTTCTGACTGAAGCCAACAAGAATGCAGCTTTTCATATATGAAATCAATTTCATCCTATTACCCGTTCAAATAAAGATAAATACTTTGCCTTACACTGAAACCAAAGGTATTCCGACCAGTATGAATAGTAAAGCTATTAATTTGACGCACCAAAGCTGGATTGAATGGATCAGGTACTAACGGGAAAACCAATCAGGCGATTTTTTCGCATGTTATCGCTGGATCGCAGGGAAATAGGCTTCATCTACATCTACGCGATTTTCAATGGATTGATCACCCTGTCCCTGCCTTTGGGCATACAGGCGATCATCGGTCTCACCCTGGCCAATGAGATTTCCTCTTCCTGGGTTGTGCTCATCGCCGTGGTGACTCTCGGTACAGCGGTGGCAGGTATTATGCAGATTCTGCAAATCTCATTGACGGAGGTGTTGCAGCAGCGAATTTTTGCGCGTTCTGCCTTTGAATTTGCCTGGCGCCTTCCCCGCCTGAAACTGGAAAAGCTTACCAGCTATTATCCTCCCGAACTAGTCAACCGCTTTTTCGATACCCTGAGCGTTCAAAAAGGGATTCCCAAAATCCTGATCGATTTTTCACAGGCAATTCTGCAGATTATCTTCGGCATTATCCTGCTGTCGTTTTACCATCCACTTTTCATCTTTTTTGGGTTGGGGCTGTTGTTGTTGCTGGTTCTGATCATCCGGCTTACAGGACCTCAGGGATTGGAAACCAGCCTTCAGGAGTCAGACTTTAAGTATCAGGTTGCCTACTGGCTGGAGGAAATTGCTCGTACTCTGACCAGCTTCAAACTCTCTGGAGAAACCTCTCTCAACATTGACCATACCAATGAGATGGTTAAGAAATATCTCATTGCCCGGAAAAAACACTTCCGGATTCTGATTTTTCAATTTGGCAACGTCGTTGGTTTCAAAACGGTGGTGACTGCCGGGCTGTTGATTCTGGGCTCCACGCTGCTGATTGAGCGGCAAATCAACCTGGGGCAGTTTGTGGCCTCCGAAATCATCATCATTCTGATCATCAACTCCGTGGAGAAGTTGGTGCTGAGCGCTGAAACAGTCTATGATGTATTGACAGCGATGGAAAAGTTGGGGAAAATCACAGATTTGCCTCTGGAGCGACATGAGGGTATTGATTTCCAGCAGGAAGATCTCGAACTCCCTCTCAATCTGAAGCTCAAGGATGTTTCTTTTTCCTTTCCTGGCGACCCGAAGCCATCCCTGTTTCATTTGGGACTGGAAGCTGGCATGGGCAAAAGCATTTGTATCTCCGGGCCAAACGGATCCGGGAAATCGCTGGTTCTGAGCCTCATTTCCGGCCTGTATGAGAACTACTCCGGTCTGATTTCCTACAACGACATTCCGATCAGAAACTACGATCCGATTACCTTCCGCGGACACATCGGAGATTGCCTCAACCAAAAGGTTTTGTTCCGTGGCACGGTAATGGAAAATCTGACCATGGGAAGAGAGGGCGTGAATATTGAAAGTGTGCGCTGGGTATTGGAAAAGCTGGAGCTCACGGAGTTTATCCACTCGCTTCCTTTCGGTCTGCAGACAGAGCTCGTTCCGGAAGCGCCGCAATTGCCTGAGAGCATTTCGAGAAAGCTGATCCTGGCCCGGTCGATTGTAAAGCGCCCACGCATGCTGGTGATGGACGATTTTCTCAGGAGCCTAGATCCCGGAGAGCGAGACCGCATCGGTTCGTTTCTCACCGAATGCCCACTCTGGACACTAGTAGCCGCAAGCAATGACCCACTTTTTGCCGAAAAGTGTGATCACATTTACATCATGAACCAGGGTACCATTACCGACTCCGGTACCTTTGAGGAGATCGCTTCCCGACCCTATGCCACCCAGGTTTATGGTCTGATTTCCACGAAATAACCTGAATTCAAGCCAGAACTGATCTCATGCTGAATATTTCACCCAATAGAATGGACGATCTGGAACGGATGTACAAGTACGATTCGTTCGACACGATCCTGAAGCCCCGTGCGGCAGAGCGCGTGTCCCGCTGGCTCGTCGCCATTATGATTGGTGGGATGATTATGCTCTTTTTGCCCTGGACCCAGAATATTCAGGCTGAAGGGCAACTCACCACCTTGCGGCCTTCCCAACGGCCCCAGACCATTCATTCAACCATTGCCGGGCGGATTGAGCAGTGGTATGTAAATGAAGGAGATACCGTTTATTCAGGTGATACCATCCTGTTTCTCTCCGAAATCAAGGATGCATATTTCGACCCTGAGCTGCTGAACCGGACCCAGGACCAAATCGAGGCAAAGCAAGGGGCGATCATTGCCTACCAGGACAAGGCGATCGCCCTGGCAGGCCAGATTCAGGCTCTGCAGGCAGCCCAGAGACTCAAACTGTCTCAGGCCAACAATAAAATCCTTCAGACACGATTCAAAGTGCAAAGTGACAGCATTGACCTGGTGGCCCGGGGCATAAACGCTCAGATTGCAGAGACACAATTTATGCGATGGGATACCCTCTATAAAATGGGGCAAAAATCCCGAACAGACTGGGAAGAAAAACGAAACAAAGTACAAGAGGCCCGGGCCAAGTTCGTTTCCCAGCAAAACAAGCTGGAAGTGAGCCGGCAGGAACTGGACATTGTGATTCTGGACCGCAACAATGTGGCGAATGAATACAACGAAAAAATCGCCAAGGCTACCTCCGAACGTCAAAGTGCCCTTTCTCAGTTGTATACTACTCAGGGGGAGGTGGCCAAGTTACAAAACAGCCTGAGCAATTATGCGCGGCGGGTCGGATTTCGGTATATCACGGCTCCGCAGCACTGTTTTGTCAACAAAGCGCTTCGGCCGGGCATTGGAGAAACGGTCAAAGAAGGCGAAGCTGTGGTGAGTATTGTGCCATTGGAACAGCAGCAGGCAGCCGAAATATTTGCGAGGCCTGTAGATGTGCCGCTAATCCGAAAGGGCGAGCACGTTCGCCTCGAATTCGACGGCTGGCCCACCATCGTCTTTTCCGGCTGGCCCAATACTTCTTTCGGCACCTTCGGCGGAATTGTGTTTGCGGTGGAAAACGACATCAGCATGAATGGAAAATACCGCATATTGATTGCCCCTGATCCCAACGACGAACCCTGGCCCGACCTGCTTCGGGTAGGTTCTGGGGTACGGGGATTTGCCCTGCTCGAAGATGTGCCGCTATGGTACGAGTTGTGGCGACAACTCAACGGCTTCCCGCCCAACTATTACACAGGCACAGCTTCAGTTTCCGACTCAGCAAGCAAGAAAAAATGATCAGGCAGGTTGTTGCTATCGCCTTTCTGGCTTTCTTTCCGCTGTGGAGTCTGGCTCAGGATTCCGCCCGGCTCCTCACATACGAGTCCTTTCTCGAACGGGTAGCCACCTATCATCCGACAGCGCAGCGAGCCGATTTGATCCTGGAGCGCGCCGACCAGCAGATGCTTTCAGCCAGAGGTGCATTTGACCCCAAACTGGAAGGAGGACTTTCCCAAAAGGTTTTTAAGGAAACCAATTACTACCGCTACCTGGATGGTGGCATCAAATGGCCTACCAGGTTGGGGGGGCTCACCTTTAAAGCTGGATATGAATCTGCTTCGGGACAATATCAGAATCCGGATGCTAACACTCCTGCGGAGGGCTTGCTCAACGCAGGTGTGATGCTCCCCCTCGGTCAGGGTCTCCTCATTGATCCCGCCAGAGCCCGGTTTCGGCAGGCACAGGTGGATTTGGATGCCGCACCGGTAGATCGACAGGTAGTACTCAATGATCTCCTATTTGACGCCGCCTTTATGTATTGGGACTGGGCAGAAGCCAATGGCAGAGCGGAAATCCTCGAACGTGCCACCCAGGTAGCAAACACCCGCCTGGAATGGATCAGAAATACTGCCATGGCGGGAGATCTCCCAACAATCGACACCCTAAAAGCCGGTATCCAGGTCCAGAATCGGCGGCTGGAACGGGATCAGGCGCTGTTGGAAGTGCAGCAGACCCGGGTCCATCTCCAAGTCTTTTTGTGGGAAGAAGGGCGTCAGCCCTGGGCAGAAGAAACTGAATTTATCCCTCAGCTTCCTGTGTCCCGGACTGACGTGATTCCGCCGCCATCAGATAGCTTCGATATTCTGATGGATCCACTTTTTCTCAACCATCCTGCCCTGGTTTCCCTTCAGTACGATTTGGCCTGGCTGGAGATTGAGCGGAGAATGAAAGCGGAGAAGCTCAAACCCAAGGTGAATGTGGAATATGCCGCCCTCAACGAGCCAATATTTGGCACAGGGGGTAGCCAAATTGATCCCCGGTTATTTATGGATAACTATAAATGGGGATTCACTGTGAGCTTCCCTATTTTTCTGAGAGAGGCCCGTGGTGATCTGGGATTGACCCGCATCAAAATCCAGGAAACCCAGTGGAAACAGCAGGAGAAACAACAGAAAATTCTGGCATATGCTCGGTATTACGCCCAGCAAATGCAGGGACTGTATGATCAGATGATCCTGTCGAGACAGAATGTCGCCAACTACCGTGACCTCCTCGCAGCCGAACAGTGGAAATTTGAAGTCGGCGAAAGCTCCGTGTTTGAAATCAACATCTGGGAAACCCAACTCATTGAGGCAGAACTGAAACTCTTATCCCTCCAGACCAAGTATGCCAAAACACTTGCGGCCTTCCAGTGGGCACTGGGGGCTCTGGCTGAGCGATAGAATTCGGGATTTTCTCCTGAAATGTGTGACCGATCTAAAATATTATCGTCCTACAGAAATAACTTACCTATATGAAATCTGTCATCACACTCTTACTTCTGTTCCCTTTTGTCGGATCATTTGCACAAACCCCGCAAAACGGAAGATTCGAATTTTACAAAAGAATCGCAGATGTAGCTCCCGGCATTCAGATTACCTATGAAGCTACTCCGGAAGAGGTCGAAAATGCGCTCGACGTGCGCCTGGGAGACGCTACCAGTCGGAGTCTGAATAAGGTCAGGCGAGACCTCTACGTTCACGAAGGCATCACCGTGCCCACCATCGCCGCGCAAACCCTGGACTATTACTTTCGAATTGAAGAGGTCAGCGGCCAACGTGACAGCACGCGGGTTACGCTGTTTCTCGCCCTGGGAAATGACAATTTCATGGATCAAAGTACCTATCCCGACGAATGGTCAGCCGCAAGACATTTCCTTCTTACCCTGAATGAAACCATTGCCGGGCGACATCTACTGTCTGCACTGGATGAAATGGAAGATGCTCTCACAGCCGCCGAAGAGGAACTAGATGACCTCCAGGACCAGGGGAAAGACTTGGAAAAAGAGCAGGAAAAACTGCAGGAAGAACTTGAACAGGTGATTGAAAATCGCAGAGCCACTCAGGAAGCCATCAGCAAGCAGGAGCAACTGGTAGAACAGCTCAGAGAGCAGGTCGAAGCCCTGAATGACCAGACAGACAATTAATTACCACGTCACCCGAAATTCCACCTGTCGGTTTCGGGAGCGGTCGCTTTCTGTCCGGTTGGATACCCTCGGGGAAGATTTGTTAGAAATAGGTATGATATGTGATCCTGGATAGATTTTTGTTGGGCAGGATACAACCCCCGCAGACCTTCTCCCGTCTTTGAACAGAACCGTGATTCTGAATGAACCGAATGGAGAGACGATTACTGCTTCTTGGGGGAATGCTTCTTGGGGTGGCTTTACCTTCTCTGCGTGCACAGCTTCTGACCGGAACTGTGCGGGATGAAGCCGGTCAGCCGGTGACATATGTTTCTGTCAATCAGGTGAATGGACGAGCCGGAGACGTCACCGATCAGCAGGGACGGTTTTCGCTCTACATTCCGGAAGGAGAGGCGACCATTGCCTTTTCCCACATGGCTTTTCTCAGGGATACGATTACGGTGAATGTCCCGGGTCCGTCTATCACTCACGTGATGATCTCCTCCCCCTTCTCCATTGATATCGTCGAGATCGAAGGCGGGAAAAAAGATCCTGCCTATGAGATTATCCGACAGGTGATTGAGCATAAGCGCAAACACAAAAGCGGACCAGAATCCTATACTGCACGGTCCTACTTGAAGTCAGTCCTGATCCAGGACGACTCCACCTTGTGGGAGCCCCCTAGAGAGCGCACATTTATGGGCATCAGACTGAATGACATCATGCCAGACGCTGAGCCCGATAGCCCCACCATGATCCCGGATTCTTTGGTGGCGGATAGCCTGACTGGGGACAGTCTGTACCTGGCTGATACGACCAGGACCGATACCCTGCCCCCGGATCCTTCTATCGTCAATTTCATGGAGATGATTAGGACGACCCACTATCAGGCGCCCAACAAAGTAAAAACCATCGTGGATGGCTACCGTGATTTCCAACCCCGAAGTACCGAAAGCGGTGGGATCGCTGTGAGTTTTGCCGACAATAATGCCTCCGAAGACTATCGAACCGAACTGCGAAACCCCTACTTTTTTATCCCCAAAATACCGGGGGGCGGGTTTAATTTCTACGAAAACCTGATCAACATTGAGCAGTTGGGCGACCGGCCGTTCATCAGTCCGCTGCACAGTACCTCCTGGCAATTGGTGTATCGCTACCGGCTGATGAGTCGCGAATATGTGAAGGGTAAGGTGGTATTTGAGATCGAAGTAACGCCACGCAATCCTGTGGGGCCTTATTTTTCCGGCACGATCTGGGTCATCAATCGTGACTGGGTGATCTCAGAAGTGGATTTACGCATACAGCGGGCAGGCCTGAGAATATTTAACCGCTTTGAATTCAGGCAGCGCTACGGCAAGCAGCCCGGACAACCCTGGTTGCTCCAGGAAGAGTTTTACTCTTACGAAGTTAAAGAAGGCAAAACGCTGAAACGCGCCTCCACAGAGGTGAGCTTTCAGGACTATCAGCTGAATCAGGAATTCCCCCGAAATTTTTTCCAGAATGAGCTGATGCGCACAGATGCAGAAGCCTTCGAAAAAGACAGTAGCTTCTGGGAAACCATGAGACCCCGGGAGTTGAATTTGAATGAATCCACCTTTGCGATCAAGCAGGACAGCATCAAGAAGTACCAGGCTTCCGATGAATACATTCGTTATCAGGATTCCATTTATAATCGGTTTGGATGGCGGGATATTTTCTTTGAGGGCATCTCCTACCTGGATCGTCTTCACGGCATGCGCTATTTTGTGGATCCACTTGTGAGCCAGCCACGGCCATTCGGCGTGGGTGGTTATCGCCATGCATTAGGAGGCAGCGTGGCGAAAACCTGGAACCGGCAGACACAGCTCCGCGTGAGAGGCCAGGTGGATTATGGCTTTAACAACCGGGACCTCAAAGCTGAAGGGCGGGTAGGGGTTGTGTACGATCCGCGGAAATTTGGACGCGCATGGGTGCGGGGGGGAGACATCTATTCCACCATCACGACCTTTACCAACATCGGGGCGATTCTTAGCCGGAGCAATTTTGTCAATAAGCAATACATCGGTTTCGGGCACAGCCGGGAACTTATCAACGGACTCACCCTCAGCACCAGCGTTGATTTTGCCAGCTTCGGGGCCATCGATCAGATCAAACTGGCCGAATGGGGCAATGAGCTTTTTGGCGAACTCAATATTCCCCAGGAATTTGATCCCTTTACCCAACTGGCGTTCCAGGCCACACTGAGGTGGACTCCCTTTCAGAAATATGTGATGGAGCCATTCAGAAAGGTGAACCTTCCTACCCAGTGGCCTACCTTCTCCCTGACCTACGAGCGGGCTGTACCTCAGGTATTAGGCAGCACCATCAATTGGTCCAAAATCACCCTGGTGGCCCAGCAGGAGCTGCAGGTTGGATCAATGGGAACCCTACGTTGGCGTGGCCGTGCTGGCACCTTCCCAGTAGAAGGTAATCTCCGGTTTACCGACTACACCTTTTTCCGGGGTACAGACCCGTATTTCTTTGCGAATCCGTTGTATGCCTTTCAACTGCTGGGGCCAACCATTTCCACACCCAACGAATATGTTGAAGGGCACTTTCTGCATGATTTTGAGGGAGCCCTGGTCCAGAAAATCCCCTTGTTGAAGCATGTCCCGCTCCAGTTGTCAGGTGGAGGTGGCACTCTGTATATCCGCGATCAAAACTTCCTGCACTCGGAGTTATTTGCCGGAATCGCCGTCCCACTCCGCATTGCCAAGGAGCGATTCAAGCTTTGTGCCTACTACGTGACTGCCTACAGCAACCACGAAAATGCCCTGACCGGTCAGGTCAAGTTTGGCATTTCTTTCTACGATCGCTACCGGCAGCGCTGGAACTATTGATGCTGCGGACGCAGCAGGTCATTCACGGTCTTTACCGGGTTGAATGTGGAGATCGGCACTTCTACAAACAGGGTATTCCAGTTGGACATGGCGCCATTCCACAGGCCTGGGAGTTCCTGCGCTTTCAGCTCCCGGCCATCTTTGGATTTGTAAGCGATAAACCCAGTCTGCGGATCACGAAACCCGGGGAGATTATAGGAATTGCCATTTCGATCGCGAGTAGCGCAAACGAGGTCCACGGGGTTGAAGTGGGTGGCATTTTTCATCAAGTCCGCCTGTGCAGGATCATCGGTATCGATCTGCGCTGATTCTGCAATTTGCAAAGACACTGAGCCATCGGGGTTCTCTGCCCAGAACGGACCACCGCCGGGTTCTCCTTCATTTTTTACCATACCACAGACACGAATGGGGCGATCCAGTTTAGCTTTTACCAAGCTCAACTTATCAGCGAAGGAAGCGTTGTCGTAAGCAGTTGGGAGCTGAACGCAGAGGGTGTCTTTGAGGAAGCCTTCAATTTCACCCAACACCTGATGGTCGGCATCATCGATTTGCTCCAGGTATTCCCAAGTTTTGAGCTGGGCATGGAGCAACACGCCGGCAATGGCTTTTTTGTAGCGGTAGGTGTCGGCCTTCATGGAATCGGGCACGACATTGTCGATGTTTTTGATAAAAATGACATCGGCAGAGATGTCATTGAGGTTTTCGATGAGGGCTCCATGGCCGCCTGGCCGAAACAGAATGGTACCAGCGGCATCGCGAAATGGCCGATTGTCCATCTCCACAGCGATGGTATCGGTAGAGGGCTTTTGCTCAGAAAAAGACACCTGCAGTTTGATGTCGTAAGCCTGTTCATACGCCCCTTTTACCTGATCCACGAGTGCTTCGAAGCGGGATCTGTGCTCAGGCGACACCGTAAAATGCAGGGAAGCTGTGCCCCCAGATATACCAGCATAATGGGCAGCCTCCACCAAATGCTCCTCCATCGGGGTACGGGCACCACTGTCGTAGCTGTGGAATTTGAGCAGCCCCTTGGGTAGTTCGCCGTAGCCCAGCCCAGGATCAGTTTCCAGGAGATGCTTCAACACGCTGGCATAGTCTCCGGCAGCAAGGGTTTCGCTCAAAGAGGGCGAACCAACAGTAGCTTCCAGCTCACTGTGAAAGGCAAACTTCTCCAGCTCATCTATGATCTGTTTGGTTTTGCTGTCGGCATCGAGGGCCGCTGTTTGCTCCTCGCCGGATTTGCCTTCATTCGCGGCAACAAATGCGAAGAGATGCTTGAACATGCGGGAGGCTGCACCAGAAGCTGGCACAAATTTTACTACCTGTAAGTTGGCCAGGGCCCCTTCATAGGCAGCCACTGTGGCATCCACCTCTTCTTCGCTCAATCTGATAATTCCATCCCCTACTGTCGCCGCTCTGTGAATATTGAGAAAGGGAAAACCCGTTTTGAAGTTGTTAATCTGGGTAACTACCTGCTGAGGATCACTGCCACGGGATTGGATAAAGTCAAGGTCGGCGGGGGAAAAGAGAGAGGACATGCGGGTATTTTTGTTTCAGAAATGTTTCGGTGATCAGATGCAATGCAAAGATATGGAATGGTTAGGAAGAGACCAGACCATTGAGCAGGAATATCGGCGGTTGGGAAAAGATTGATGGCAGATGGGAAAATTCCTGACCTTTTCATGCGGACCTCCCTGTTGATTAATTCGAAGCAGCCATGACTGCCACCGAAACTGCCGTAATAGCTGCAATCTGAATGTCATGATTGTACACGAACAAGCCGGTGAAGAGCAACAGATCGTCGTCCAGCTTGGTCTTGACTGGAATATGTTGTTGATATGGTTCATATCCAGCTGTTTTATCCATGCTAAAGAGTGTCAGGTGAAACTCCATTTCCTTTACCATGGCAGCTTGAATGGCTGAACCTCCTGTTGATAAACCTGTTTCAATTGCTTGACGAGCTGTTGGGGGATCTGCCTGTCGATATTTTCGACATTACGCTCCAGTTGGGCGATTCGGGAACTACCCGGAATCACCGTCGCCACTGCATCGTGGGCCAGGCAGAATGCCAGTGCCATCTGAGCAAGATCCCTGTCATCACCGATGATCTCCTTCACCCTGCGAACCAAGGCGGCCCGGATGGCGATGTCCTCACGGGACCATCTGGCCCTGATGCCCTGAAATTCACTGTGTTCATCATACTTGCCGCTGAGCCAGCCGGAATCCAGCGGGATTTTTACAATGATCTCAAGTCCCTTATCTTTCGCCCGGTCAAAGGCTCGCGCCGCATCCTGGTGAAGGATGTTAAAGAATACTTCCATGAGCTCCACCCTAGTGTGATCCATCAGGAGATTCATCTCTCTGGCCGTGTCCACCGACGCACCATAAGCCCTGATTTTTCCTTCTTTTTTCAGCTGTTCCAACACCTCGTAGTGATCCGACATGCTGCCATCCAGCAACTCAGGCGGCGGATTGTGCAGCAGAACCGAATCCACATAGTCCAGCTGTAATCGCCTCAGGCTGCCTTCGATCGAAGGTCGGATGGCCTGTGGATCAAAGTTGAGTTCTCCGGATACGGCGTGGCCAAATTTGGTATTAACGACGAATGTGTTTCGGTCGATACCCTTGAGTGCCTTTCCGAGGCGTAATTCACTGGTTCCCATCCCATAATTGGGAGACGTATCGAAAAAATTCACCCTTAACGCGAGCGCTCTGCGCACCATACGGATAGCTTCCTGCTCGCTCATGCTTTGCCAGCCGGAATTCTCACCGAGCTGCCAGGTACCGAGGCCGATTCCAGAAACGGGTGGGGATTGAGGAATAAGTGGTGCATATCTCATTGGGCACTGCGTTCTATTCGTCGATGGATGGCTCCTCCATGGTTACCTTCCGACAGGTCACCTGAATGTCGATTCCAGGCTGACCTTCCGACCCCAGACAGGAGAAGGTTCCCTCAAACACGTTGTTTTTCACGGAATATTCAAACGATTGAATCACCAGCTTTGTGTCCTCTCCGACATTCATGGAGCTGGTACGGAATTGAACCAGATCCCCAAAGACCCATGTCATGGCACCTACATCATCCTTTTCTGACTGGATAGACAACAGCAGGCTGGCCGCCGGCTCGAGTTGGAAGCTAAGCCCTGCCAAAAACCGACCTCGCACATCGATCAGATCAAAACCTACAAAATCAATCATGGTATCAAAGCTATCGGTTTCTGATTGCTTATGCCAACCCCTTGGCCTGAAATCAAGAGGAAACCGGATGAAACTGCTGGTCTGGGAGCGCGGCAGTTTTGTGCTGTCCCGATAGCACAAAGCCTCCCTTAGTCCATCGGGATTTCGCTGCGCTC
>CAZLKP010000090.1:11345-12693 GCA_964560095.1 uncultured Bacteroidia bacterium | reverse complement strand
GTCGATTACCTGGAAGCCAATGACATAACCTCCGGTTACACCTCGGTACTATGGAAAACCCCGGACGAAGATGTTGGATTCTGGTACCGCAACCTGAAAGCGAGCCAGCGTGAACTGGAGTCTTTGCAGCAACCTACGGCTTTGGAGAAGACCAATATGCTGATGAAACTTCGGGAAACGCTCCTGGATACAGGAGAAAAAACCCGGGTGACGGTACCCGATGGCATCTATCTGTATCCTGACAATGCCATCTGGCTCGTTGCAGGCTGGGCTGCTTTCTTTGCCTTCTTTATCGGCCTGATCATTGCGATCCCGAGAAAACACTGGCAGGGACCGACGGCAGCAGCGAAGGAAAGCGACTGACATCCCCCCGATATTTTCTCATGCTTACCGGAATCGAAGCAGTTCTGGCAGGTCTTTTTTGTCTTCTAATCTTCCCGATTCGTCAAACAAATATCCATCTTTGTCGAATCCATTGTCGGGGTTCATACAAAACCCTTCGCAAAGGGTTGTTGGTTGCTGAATGACACGCGACATTTAAAGTCTGGTGTAGGTTTCTCTATCCTTCCCTATCAGCAGAAATTCCTTTGTCCCCCGTCTGTTTGTATCACTCCACCTTGCTGCTTGTGAATCATACTCAATACACTTTCTTTTTGATTCTGATCTCTGGGATCCTGCTGGGCGCCTGTTCTGATGACGAAGCCTCAATCGGCAACGGCATCTCCAGAGGGATCATGGAAGTCGATTATGTTGTATTGGAACCCCGACCGGTGGCCAATGACATCAAAATCACCGGAACCCTGTTGCCGGGTGAATCGGCCATGCTGAGCGCTCAAACGGCCGGGCTGGTCAAACAGATTTATTTCAACGAAGGCCAATGGGTTTCCGAAGGGAAAATGCTGGTGAAACTTGATGACCGACAATGGATGGCCCAGAGAGAAAAGCTGGAAGCACAGCTGCAGGTGGCGGAAAAAGATGTTGCCCGCAAACAGCAGCTGCGTGAAATCAAAGGGGTGACCCAGGCTGAGCTGGATGATGCTGCTCTACAGGTCGAAACCATCCAGGCAGATATCCGTGAGCTGGATGTCATGATTGAATATGCTTCCATTCGTGCGCCATACAGTGGCCGGGTTGGGTTGCGTAGCGTGAGCCCGGGCGCTTATCTCGCAGCTGGCTCTCCGGTGACAAGGCTCGTCAAAACCAACCCCCTCAAGCTGGAATTTAGCGTGCCTGAACGCTATGCCAGTCAGGTGCAGCGAGGACAAACGGTACGATTCACCACTTCGGGGCGGGACTCTCTCTATCGCGGCAGTGTCTATGCCAGCGAACCCGCCATCAACGAGTCCAC
>CAZLKP010000090.1:5108-11335 GCA_964560095.1 uncultured Bacteroidia bacterium | reverse complement strand
TCATTCCGACAGAAGCCATGATCCCGCAGCTCAACGAGCAAACCGTGTACAGGGTCAGCAATGGCATAATTGAGCAGGTTCCCGTTGTGTCGGGTGTGAGACTGCCCAGACTGGTACAGGTTCTAGAGGGCCTTTCTGCTGGGGATACCGTCATGGTCTCCGGGCTTCTTCAGGCCCGTGTAGGCCTCCGTGTGAGCCCCGGAACTCAAGTTGATGTCGAAAAGCTGGAAAATGATTAGCCATGACTTTATCCTCTGTCAGCATACAACGCCCCGTATTGGCCATGGTGTTTTCCATCATCATTCTGCTTTTTGGCGCCATAGGGTTTTACTATCTGGGTGTTCGCGAATACCCCAGTGTCGATCCGCCGATCGTGACGGTCAGTACCAATTATACCGGGGCCAGCTCCGACATCATTGAATCGCAGATCACAGAGCCTCTGGAAGAGGAGATCAACAGCGTGAGTGGA
This sequence comes from uncultured Bacteroidia bacterium, assembly GCA_964560095.1. Taxonomy (GTDB): domain Bacteria; phylum Bacteroidota; class Bacteroidia; order J057; family J057; genus JANQTF01. The sequence goes on along the minus strand of CAZLKP010000090.1, from coordinate 10,866 downwards.
ATCAGAACCATTCGTTCTGTGAGTGCAGATGGGCGAAGTACCATTACGGTGGAGTTCGAACTGGGGATTGACATGGACGATGCGGTAAACGATATCCGCGACAAAGTAGCGGGCGCAGTGCGCAGTCTCCCACCCGATGCAGATCCTCCTGTCGTTCAAAAAAGCGATGCGGATGCACAGTTTATTTTTGCTCTTACCGTTCAGAGTGAAAAGAAAAACCTGCTGGAGCTTTCCGAAATTGGTCAGAACGTATTCAAAGAGCGGCTCCAGACAGTCAAAGGTGTCAGTGAAATCAGTATCTGGGGAAACAAAGAATATTCCATGCGCCTGGAGCTGGACCCGGATCGGTTGTCAGCCTTTAATCTCACACCGCTGGATGTGCGGGACGCGTTGCTTCTCCAGAATGTAGAGTTGCCTACCGGACGAATCGAAGGGTACCGAACAGAATTAACCATCCGGACCTTTGGGCGCCTATCCACTGAAAAGGAGTTTAACAACCTGCTCATTGCAGATCGCGAAGCTTCGCTGGTCTATCTCAAGGATATTGGGAAAGCCACACTGGCCCCGGCTAACAAACGCACTTTGCTCCGGGGCAATGGCGGCACCCCTATGATTGGGGTAGCCCTTCAGCCTCAGCCCGGTGCCAACTACATTGCCATTGTAGATGAAGTCAAGCGGCGGGTGGAGCAAATCAAAGAAAGTCTGCCTGAAGACATTAAGTTGGGAGTGGCCCTGGACACCACCCAAAGCATCCGCAAAGCCATCGAAGAGGTGCGAACAACGGTTTTTATCGCCTTTGGGCTGGTGGTGCTGGTGATTTTCTTTTTCCTGAGAAACTGGCGAACCACGCTTATTCCCGTACTGGCCATCCCCATTTCGCTGATCGGCTCCTTCTTTATCATGTATGTAGCCGATTTCTCCATCAATATTCTTACGCTGCTGGGCATTGTGCTGGCAACTGGTCTGGTGGTAGATGATGCCATCGTGGTGATGGAAAATATTTACTCTAAGGTCGAAAAGGGGCAAAACCGCATCCAGGCGGCTTTTTCGGGCTCTCGCGAGATCTTCTTTGCTGTCATTTCCACCACCATTACCCTGGTGGCGGTGTTTCTCCCGGTGATTTTCCTGCAGGGGTTCACTGGCCGGCTGTTTCGTGAATTTGGTATTGTGGTGATGGGAAGTGTGATCATTTCCTCCTTCGTAAGTCTCACCCTCACCCCGATGATGAGCTCCCGAATCCTGAAGAAAGAAGCGCCCAGAAGCACTCTCGGTGCCAGGATTGGCAATTGGCTCAACTCCCTGGGGGAATCCTACGCCCGCTCTCTGGAAACTTTCATGAACCGGAAATGGGCAGCATTTGTCGTCATCGGCATTTCTGTGGCCATGATTCTGGGTATTGGGAGTCAGCTCCCGTCAGAATTGGCACCAATGGAAGACAAAGGCCGTTTGCGGATTTTTGCCACCGCGCCGGAGGGCACGTCCTACGAAATGATGGATGAATACATTGAGCAATTGGTGCTGATGGCCGATACCATTCCGGAAAAGGAATCCATTCTTTCGGTGACATCCCCTGGGTTTGGTTCTTCTAACAGCATCAACAGCGGATTTGTACGGATCACACTCAAGCCCCTGAACCAGCGAAACAAAAGCCAGATGCAGCTGGCCGATGAGCTGAATGCTCAAGTGAGCCAATACAATTTTGCCCGAACTATCGTGTCGCAGGAACAAACCATCCAGGTGCGGGGAAGTGGGAGTCGGGGACTGCCGGTGCAGTTTGTTGTGCAGGCAGCCACGTTGGAGGAGCTGAAGGAAATTGTGCCGGATTTTATGGACCGTGCCAAGGATCATCCTGCATTCGGTGCAGTGGATCTCGACCTAAAATTCAACAAGCCAGAGCTAAAGGTGGAAATTGACCGGAACAAGGCCCGGGAAATGGGCGTTGAGGTCGGAGACATTGCCCAGACGCTGCAGTTGTTGTATTCTGGGCAGCGATTCGGGTATTTCAATTTCAGGGGAAAGCAATATTATGTGATCGGCGAGGCCATGCGGCAGGCCCGTGACGAACCCTCTGACCTCACCAGCACCACCGTCCGGAATGATCAGGGAGAACCCGTTCAGCTGGACAACCTGATTACCATGAATTTTGAAAGCAGCCCGCCTCAGCGCTATCGTTACAACCGATATGCCTCCGCAACCTTCTCGGCCAATCCGGCTCCTGGTTTCACCGTAGGTGATGGGATTGAAGCGATGCGTTCCATCGCCGATGAAGTGCTGGACGAAAGCTACACGACCAGCCTGGCGGGCACATCCAAAGAATATGAAGAAAGCTCCGGCAGCCTGCTTTTTGCTTTTCTGCTGGCCCTGGTGCTGGTGTATTTGGCGCTGTCGGCTCAGTTTGAAAGTTTCCGGGATCCGTTTACCATCATGCTCACCGTTCCGCTGGCGATTGGGGGAGCCATTCTTGCCCTCTGGCTGTTTGGTCACACACTCAATATTTTCAGCGAAATCGGGATGATTGTATTGGTGGGGATCGTGACGAAAAACGGTATCCTGATCGTTGAATTTGCCAATCAGAGGCGGGAAGCCGGCCTGCCGATCCGAGAGGCAGCCATTGATGCCGCTGCGCAGCGCTTTCGTCCCATCCTGATGACTAGCATGGCGACCATTCTGGGGGCTACACCGATTGCTTTGGCCCTGGGTGGTGGGTCTACCAGTCGCATTCCGATGGGTGTAGCTATCATTGGTGGTCTTGTGTTTTCCCTTGTTCTTACCCTTTATGTTATTCCGATCCTTTATTCGCTCATTACCAGCCGGAAAGAGCGGAAAATAGTGGTGGAAGAACCAGAACCAGAAGTATATGCATAACTCTTTCAGGATCTTTGTCGCACCTCTGTTGTTGATTTTTTCAGGGGGGATGAATCTGTTGGTTTCACAGAATGAGATGACCCTGGAGGAGCTTATTTCTCTGGCGGTTGAAGAAAATTACCAGATCAGGATTTCCAGGAATCTGGAGCAAACGGCTCAAAACCGCAATACCATTGGACAGGCCGGAATGCTCCCCGTTGTAGACCTGAACGGAGAAACCCGGATCGCTATCAACAATTCCCAGCAGCTGTTTTTCACCGGCGACACACAGGAGGCCAGCAATGCTCGTCGCAGATCCACCTCTGCTTCGTTGAATGCGACCTGGCTGGTGTTTGATGGCTTTGCTATGTTTGCCCGCAAAGACCAGTTGGATCAGCTTTCTGCGCTTAGTAGAGCCGATACCCGGTTCCTGGTCGAACAGACCGTAGCCGATCTTTCGACGCTTTACTATCAGCTGACTCAGCAGTGGCGATTGCTGGAGGCTTATAAACAATCACTGGAAGTTTCTCAGGCCAGACTGGCATATGAAGAGCGTGCCGTAGAAGTGGGGGCTTCCAATCTCCTGGATGTGCGCCTGGCAAGGGTGGACCGTAATACCGACAGCTCTCTGGTCCTTACACAGCATACTCGGGTGCAGGAACTTAGTATTGCGATCAACCGAATCATCAACCGGGACTTGTCTCTGCCAGTTGTACCGACTGACAGGCTGATGCTAACCTCCCAACTTGATCTGGGACAACTGATTACCTCAGCGGTTAATAACAATGGTTCCCTAACCCAACAACATCTGAATGAATTGATTGCCATCAGTGAATCTGACATCAGCAGGGGAGGATTTTTCCCCCAAGTGGAGCTGTACGGCAACTTTGGGTTTGACCGGCAGGCCAACGAGGTTGGCTTTCTCCAATCCAGTCGCACCTTTGGTCCGGAATATGGGCTGCGGGTTCGGTTTAACCTCTTTTCCGGCAGGCAAACCCAGATCGCGAATCAGAATGCGGACATCTTGGTCGAGAATGAACAATTGCGCCTGCAGGATCTGGAGTTGGAGGTAGAAGAATCACTCCGGACGGCCTATGTGCGCTGGCAAAACCGCCTTGAGCAGGTAGCTTTGGAAGAAAGAAGTGTGGAGGAGGCCAGCGAAGCTCTGAAAATCGCCCGGCAACAGTATGAACTGGGAGCGATCACCAACGTGGATTTTCGGGTAATTCAGCTGAACCAAATCAATGCCAGAAGTCGGTTTCTCTCTGCACAGCTGGAAGCCAGACTTCGGGAAATCGATCTCCTGAGGCTGAGCGGTCAACTCCTACAGGGTATGTAGATTCGGAACAATCCCTATCTTCCGGCTGAATTCCAGCCGTATGCTTCTCCATCTTCAGCTGCCCGAAACAGTCTTGATTGCCTACCTCAGTCGTCGGTACCGGGATACGCTGTACCGTGGCGTGGTTCAGGATTGGACGGGTGGCGATACGCATATCGATGTACGGCGGTCCGGGAGATTTGTATTGGGTGAGCAAGAGGGGAAGCCGTCCTTGTCCGTCCCGGTTGATGTGCAGATGGATATCCGTAAAAACGATCCGGGCTTTCTCCATGTTTTTAAGCAGATCGGTGGCTTGCATCAGCTTTCATACTCTCTGCGCGTCACCTTTGTGCTAGATCGGTTTTGGGGAGAAGAATGGCAATTAGATCTGAAAATCCTGGCATATTTCGACTGGATCGAAAAACCCCGGATCGGCTCCTTGTTGTCGTTTCAGTTGAGTAGTTGGATGGAGCCAATGATCCGGAAGCAGTTGTACAGGCAGGCCAAAGTGATAGCTGCCTCGTTGAATAGGGTTCTGGACCTGGAAACATCTCTTCCCGGGATCTGGCACAGCATTCATCAGCCGCGGGTCATTGAGCCCGAATGGCCGGTGTGGTTGACCCTTTCTGCCGGTGACCACATGAGCAGAACGGTTGTCAGAAAAGCCCATGGCGGCCTTCTCATGAAGTTTAACAGCCCCGCAGAGGCAGTGCTCACACCGGGATCGAAACCGGAGGTTCTGTATCCAGACCTGCCGCAAACTTTGGTAGGGGGGGCGGAGGATGAGGGTCAGACAGAGCTGCCTTTTCGGGCCAGTATCCCACTCTCCTGGCTGGAAGCCAGATTGTCAGGATACCGGATGGGACCTATGACGATCCGGGAGTTAAGCATCCGTCCCCAAAGCGATGATCTTCTGGCAGAGGCAGCCATTCAGATTGGCGGAAAAATCATTGGTGTAAACCGGAAGATCCGAGCCAGGCTGAAGTTTGCGGTTGTACCGGCACCGGAATATGTCCACTTTGACATTCGATTTATGGAATTGCCATTTCCCTTTTCCCTGGGAGCGGGCCGTTGGGCGAGCAGGATTCGAAAAGCAGTGACTGGCTGGCTATCGGAAAGGATTTCCACCTATGAAAAGACCCTGATAAAAACCTTTGCGGATCTGGACCTGGGAACAGGCTGGCGCCTTCAGGCGCGTAGCCTGCGTATTGATTTGAAGGAAATCGAACAGGGAGAAGCAGATGTGCTGGTCAGAGGACTGCTGCGCGGAACCGCCTCATTGGTGCTGATAGAACTGCCCGACACCACCGATTCATGAAATCGCTGAGAAACTGGCCCACGGGAAAAGGGAGGAAAGTCCATCTGTCACGGGCAGCGCGATCTCAATTTCCTTCGTATCTTTACAGAAAGTCCATCATAACTCTCCCAAGTGCCAACCCCAGACAAGCTCATCAAAATGAGACTGACGCTATTTCTATTTATTGCTTGCCTGACCCTGTCAGTGCAGGCTCAGCTTCCCGAAGATTTTGATGACCAACTGGTCGTCGACGACTGGCAATCTGTCGTGGGGCTCACCTTTGACGGTAATGGACGTAT
>CAZLKP010000090.1:0-5098 GCA_964560095.1 uncultured Bacteroidia bacterium | reverse complement strand
GTATGTACACCTGGGCTAAACATGGCGTGGTGACCATCGCAGAAGAGGGTCAGCGTCTACCGGGTCCTCTGATCGATATTTCTGAAGAATGTGCCAACTGGGGCGATCACGGAATGCTTGGATTTGCTTTGCATCCCAATTTCCTATCTAATGGGTATTACTATCTTCTCTATGCAGTCGATCGGCATCATCTGCTACATCACGGCACGCCCGATTATGATCCCAGTGTGAGCCTCACCCATGTGCCCAGCATCGGGCGGGTGGTTCGGTACACCGCAGATCCTGCCACCAATTTTTCCACAACCATCGAAGGGAGCCGGCTTGTGCTCATCGGTGATTCCATACACAATGGCATTCCTTTGCTCCATGTGTCTCACGGTGTGGGCTCTCTGGTGTTTGGGAAAGATGGGACTCTGCTCCTGACAACCGGAGATGGCGGCTCCTATGCAGGAGAAGATCTGGGCGGCGGAACAGCTGGTTCATACTCAGAGCAAGCTGTGATCGATGGCATCATTCCTGAAGATGAGGATGTAGGAGCTTTTCGGTCGCAGCAAATCAACTCTCTCAGTGGAAAAATTCTCCGGATTGATCCCGAAACGGGTCATGGCATTTCCAGCAATCCTTTTTACGATCCGCAGGACCCCAAGGCACCTCGGTCGCGTGTGTGGGCACTCGGTCTCAGAAATCCATACCGCTTTAGCATTGAGCCGAACACCGGCAGTCATTATCCCGAGGATGGTGATCCAGGGGTATTGTATGTCGGGGATGTGGGCTGGGCATTCTGGGAGGAATTTAACCGGGTGGATGCTCCGGGACTCAACATGGGCTGGCCCATCTTTGAGGGCCTCAAAACCCGCTGGCAGTATCACGGTCGTCCGACCATGAATCCACAAGCCCCCAATCCGCTCCACGGATCTAATGGCTGTATGCCGGCGTTTTTCTATTTCCAGGATCTTCTTAAGGATGATCAGGAAACCGGAGAACCCTTTTTCCCCAATCGCTGTAACGAATCACTGGCCATACCCAACGAAGTGCCCACCTTTGTGCATCACCGCCCGATGGTGGCATGGAGCAACGTTGAGTGGAACACCGAAGAACAAGACACACACATTCCAGGTTTTGACAGCGAAGGAAAGGCAAAAATTTACAGCATCACTGACCCGGATTGCCCGGTGGATGGCGAGTTTTTTAACGGAAAATGCGCGATCGGTGGAGAATGGGTCACCGGAAATAATTGGCCAGAAGATTACCAGAATCAATACTATGGGGCTGATTACACCGGCTGGTTCAAACGGCTGCAATTGGACCAAAACGGCGTCCTGCAATCTGTGTCAGACTTCTTTTCCGAGGCGGAGAATGTGGTCGATCTGGAGATGAATCCTGCCGATGGTTGTTTGTATTACGTGGAGTATGCCTATGAATCCCAGATTCGCAAAATCTGTTATGGCGGCAATCCGCCACCAACCGCCCGGATCGGCACAGACAAAATTTATGGTCCCGGACCCTTGGAAGTATCCTTTACGGCCCTGGCTTCCACGGATCCCGACGATGAGCCGCTAAGTTATTTGTGGGACTTCGGCGACGGTGTAACATCCGAAGAAGCCGAGCCATCCTACATTTTTGAATCTAACAGTGGAAAACCATTGGCTCACCTGGTTTCTCTCACCGCAATGGATACCGCAGGAAATACACATACCGACTATGTCACCATTTCGGTGGACAATACCCCTCCGCGTGTGCAGATCAGCAGCTTCGAAGACAGTGCTTTGTACTCTATGCACGGCGTAACCCAAATGCTGCTGGAAGCTGAGGTGGAAGATGCCGAGCAGGATGCGAGATCCCTGTCTTATTCCTGGCAGGTATTTCTGCACCACAACACGCATAACCATCCGGAACCCATCGACACTAACCAAACGTCAATGACCTACCTGTATCCAGAAGGTTGTGGAGATGAAGATTTTTGGTATCGAGTTGCGCTCACAATACGTGACAACGGCGGCCTGGAAGCCTACGACGAAAAAGAAGTATTTCCGGCTTGTGACGATCCGGTCACTCTGTTTGACTCTCTGGTTGCCATTCCTGGGGAGAAAGCGGTGGAGTTTCACTGGTCCACCCTCATGGAAATCCCGGGTTCGCAGTTTGTTGTGGAAAAATCTCGGGACCGAACGCATTATGAGCAGGTGGGTAGCCTATCAGCGAATGGCACTGCCTCTGCCTATTCGGTAATGGATGAGCAACCCATGCAGGGATTGTCCTTCTACCGGGTCAGGACCGTCACGCCGACCGGGTTTCAGGACTACTCGCCGCTGGCGGCGACGGAGTTTCCGGGAGTGGATGGCGTCCGATTACAGCCTAATCCGTTTGAAGATCGGCTGACCATTGTGATGGAGCAGGTACATGAAGTAGCGGAATTCAGAATTTTCTCCATGCAGGGATCGCTGATCCGGTCATTTACCTGGGAAGAAACTGGGGAAGAAGTAATGCTGGACATCCGTATCCCAGACTTACCGGCGGGTGTATATTTGTATGAAGCATATGATGGAACCCGGATGTATCATGGCAAAGTTGCGAAGCGGTAATCACAGGTTGTATTCACCGCGAATTTCCTGGAGGAGGTTGTTCGTTGCCCGGCTCAGCATCTGAAAGATTTGCTCGAATCCCTGCTTCCCGCCATAATACGGATCTGGTACCTCTTGCCGTTCAGCCTGGGGATCATAATCCATCATCATGCGGAGCTTGGCCTTGGGATTGTCTGCCAAGGCTTCAATCTGTCCTGCATCCGTAAAATTGCTCCGATCCATCACCAGGATGTAATCGAAGGTTTCGAAGTCTGCGGCCAGCAACTGCCGTGACCGGGATATCAGGGTTACCCCATGCCTGCCCGCTATCTCTTCCATTCTGGGATCCGGTCGCTCTCCAGTGTGCCATCCGCTGGTGCCTGCTGAGTCGATGCGAAACTTGTCTCGCAGCCCTGCTTTTTTTACATGATGCAAAAATAATCCCTCTGCCATGGGAGAACGGCAGATGTTTCCCAGGCATACAAATAATACCTGAATTGTATTGTCCATTCGAATCTGTTCGGATTGTCAGTCTCAACCCAAAGGTACTCAGAATTGAAGGATTCTCCCATGGGGCTGCCGGGAAGATCTCTTTTAACCTCTTTTGCCTGAAACACGTATCTTTCCACATCAACGAATGAATAAATAGAACCCATGAAGAATTTGTGGCAGACAGTCATCGTATCCTTGATTGTAAGTGGCAGCCTCCTAGCGGGGTATCATTTCAGTGGAGTTGGTCGTGAGGGGGAAGTTGTGACTACCAGGTCAGACAGCAGTGATTTTGCCCTGCAGGTCAACCGAAGAATTCCCACAACTTTGACCGCTGATGGCAAGGAGCAGCCAACAGACTTTCATGAAGCAGCATCCATCGCAATGCCTGCTGTGGTTCACATCAAATCGATTCGGACCATCACACAGTCATTTTACGATCCGTTTTACGAGTTTTTTGGCCGTGCGCCTAGCCGCACCAATAATCGCCAGCAGGTGTCCAGCGGATCGGGTGTGATTATCGGCAGCGATGGGTACATTGTCACAAATAACCACGTGATCAAGGATGCAGACGAGCTGACAGTCACCCTCTACGACAACCGGACGTTTACAGCCACAGTCATCGGTACAGACCCGTCCACAGATCTGGGTCTGATCAAGATAGAAGCAGATCAGCTACCCACGCTGATTTTGGCGAATTCGGATGAAGTCGTGGTAGGAGAATGGGTGTTGGCTGTTGGTAATCCCTTCAGCCTGTCTTCCACCGCCACGGCAGGCATCGTGAGTGCTATTGGGCGTGATCTTGAGATTATCAAGGATCAGATGGCCATCGAATCGTTTATTCAAACAGATGCAGCCGTGAACCCCGGAAATTCAGGTGGCGCTTTGGTGGATTTGGAAGGTCATCTAATTGGTGTGAATACCGCCATTGCCTCTCCTACAGGAGCCTATGCCGGCTATGCCTTTGCTGTGCCAGCCAACATAGTTAAAAAGGTAGTAGAGGACCTCCGAAACTATGGCACAGTGCAGCGAGCCTTCCTGGGTGTGGTTTCTGGCGACAACCTTAATGGCGACGTGGCCCGCAATCTGAATCTTGACATCACCGAAGGCGTGTATGTGCGTGAGCTGTCGGAAATTGGCGGTGCTTATCGGGCTGGTATCCGGGAGGAAGATGTGATCGTGGAGATTGATGAGATTCCGATTAAAACCGATGCAAAGCTTCTGGAAGTGATTGGCCGCAACCGACCCGGAGATCAGATTGATGTGCGGGTATATCGCGAAGGAAGATATCGCAATTTCCCCGTGACCCTGACCAACCGTGACGGGAACACCAACCTGATCAAGTCCAACCGCAGCGAGCTTCTCACCCAGTTGGGGGTAGAAATGCGGGATCTTACAGGTCAGGAGAAAGAACGCCTGGGCATTGATCGCGGCGTCCTGGTACATAAGCTTTATGCCGGAAAGATGCGACAGAACACCAATATGCAGGAGAACTTCATTATCCTGAAAATGAATGGCCGGGAAATTGAAGATGTCACGGAGCTGATGCGGGCGCTGGAAGGAGCGCGCGGTGAAGTGAGTCTGGTGGGCTTTTATCCCCGCTACAACCGACTCTACGAATACAAGATTCAGTTGGAGAATTAGGGGCTTTTTTATTGAAAAGGTTCTTTTTATCCGCAACCATCCGCCTGGGCTAATTATGCATCAGGCCGATGCAACACGCTCTCTTTTCCGAATAGCGTCTTTCTGACTAGTTGGACAAAGCCAAGGGGCCACTACCGCTTACACCAACATCAGTCTTTTCTTTTGATTCCCGACCAATGTCTTTCGACTTTCTTTCATTGACCATCCTCTCACCTCCGCGATTCTGACTCTTCGGATCCTTTCCCCATCAACAAGAAATCGAATCACATAGATTAGGGTCTTCATTCGGGCGACCACAGCAGGTTCTCCTCGCAGGGATCGCAAACTGATATCCTCTTGGTCCTCCACGATATCTCCGATCCAGGAGCTGACTTCGCTGAGACCGGAGAGGGTCAGACTGGCGGCAG
>CAZLKP010000089.1:8702-12696 GCA_964560095.1 uncultured Bacteroidia bacterium | reverse complement strand
TTCAGATTTTTGGCGATGTCAATGACCTGCTGATCATAGAAATAGACACCCGGAACCGCATAGGATGACTTGGGTTTTTCGGGTTTTTCTTCAATCGATATGGCTTTGCCGTCGTGGTCAAATTCCACCACCCCATAAGATCGTGGGTTCGACACGTGGTAAGCAAAAATACGCCCTCCGCCGTTTTCGCGGATATCTTCTCCCGCTTCTTTCAGGATTTCGGAAAGCTGATCGCCGTAGAAAATATTATCACCCAGAATCAGTGCGGCGGCATCATTCCCGACAAATTCCTCCCCGATGATGAAGGCCTGGGCCAGTCCCTCAGGTTTTTCCTGCACCGCGTATTCGAAACGCATGCCGAGCGAGCGGCCGTCCCCCAGCAGGTGTTCGAACAGTGGAAGGTCTCTCGGCGTCGAAATAATCAGCACTTCCCGGATTCCCGCCTGCATGAGGGTGGACAATGGGTAATAAATCATCGGTTTGTCATAAACCGGCATGAGCTGCTTGCTCACCGGGATGGTCAAGGGATGGAGACGTGTGCCGGAGCCACCGGCCAGGATAATTCCTTTCATGGATCGAGCTGATTGTGAGGAACGCGCTGAGGCTGAAGTAGTGGCCATGATAAAATGATTAACGCTGGCGAAGAAACATGTACTCCCTGTACGAAGCAACCGTAGAGGAGGTGCGCTCCGGGATGATTTTGTTCGAATGTTACGCCCTTCCGGGCGCTTGATCAAAGCGAGATTACCTGAATTCTTTCCCGCAGGCATCGCAGAAAAAGTCTGAGAAAGAGGTTGAACAGGGATAGTTAGCAGGTTGACGTTGGTCATGAGAAGGAGTAGTTTTGATTGCTTATTTCGCAACGGAATCCTTCCGACTCACCGACATCCACATCAAACCCAAAACATATGTCATTCCGCATCGAAAAAGATACCATGGGCGACATCCAGGTAGCTGCCGACAAATACTGGGGCGCTCAAACCCAACGTTCTCTCCAGAACTTCAAAATCGGTGGCCAGACCATGCCCATTGAGATCATCCGGGCATTCGCCATTCTCAAAAAAGCAGCCGCCCTGACCAACACCGAGCTCACTGATTTCCCGAAGGAAAAGGCCGACTTAATTGGGAAGGTATGTGATGAAATTCTGGAAGGACAGCACGATGACCATTTCCCCCTTGTCGTGTGGCAAACGGGTTCCGGCACCCAGTCCAACATGAATGTGAATGAAGTGGTGGCCAACCGCGCTGCTGAGATCAGCGGCCAGGAAATGGGCAAAAAATCGCCCATCCACCCCAATGACGACGTTAACAAATCTCAGTCCTCCAACGATACCTTTCCCACAGCCATGCATATTGCGGGGTATTCCCACATCGTAGACTACATGATTCCCCGGGTAAAGAAGCTGCACAAGACCCTGTCAGAGAAGGCTGCGGCCTTCGACGATGTGGTCAAAATTGGTCGCACGCACCTGATGGACGCCACGCCTCTCACCGTGGGACAGGAACTTTCCGGCTTTGCCATGCAGATCCAGCGTGGACTGGAAGCCGTTTCGCTGAGCCTGGAGCACATGCGCGAACTGGCCCTCGGCGGAACCGCCGTCGGTACCGGACTAAATACCCCGGAAGGCTATCCGGAAAAAGTGGCTGAAACAATCGCCGAGCTTACTGGCCATCCTTTCGTAACAGCAGAAAATAAATTCGAATCGCTGAGTGCGCACGATGCTGTTGTGGAAGCTTCCGGCGCGTTGCGCCGGCTAGCGGTATCATTGATGACCATCGGCAACAACATCCGCCTCCTGGCCAGTGGCCCGCGCTGTGGCATTGGCGAGCTCATCATCCCTGCCAATGAGCCCGGCTCCTCCATCATGCCCGGCAAAGTGAATCCCACACAGGCCGAGGCCCTCACCATGGCCTGCGCCCAGGTGATCGGCAACGATACTGCCATTGCCGTCTCTGGCACCCACGGCCATTTCCAGTTGAATGTCTTCAAACCGGTGATGATCTACAACCTGCTCATGTCTTCCCGCCTGATTGGCGACGCCTGTGAGTCCTTTAATAACAACCTTGCTGTAGGCATTAAGCCTAACGAAGCCCGCATCAAAGAGCACCTCAACAACTCGTTGATGCTCGTAACCGCCCTCAACACGCACATTGGTTACGACAAGGCTGCCAAAATCGCCAAAACAGCCCACGCAGAAGGCCTTACGCTGAAGCAGGCCGCGTTGCAACTGGGCATTCTCACCGAGGAGCAGTTTGACGAGTATGTGGTACCGGAAAATATGATCGGACGGTAGGGAAAGGGATATTCTCCTGTTAGGTCCTGCCAGTGTAGGAAATAGAAGGAGGCTATCTCCAAGGCACTATCATTCCCCGATAGGACGGAAAGTAGGCGCAAAGGGCGCCAGGCATTCACATGATAGCGGCCTTTGCGTCTTCCGCTATGCGACATAGCGGAAGAAAAAATGACTATTGAGACAGCCTCCTGGGTGAGGGTAGTCAGGGAAGAATCCTCACTCCCCCTTCAAATACTTATCCAGCCACTGGTCCTGCTCCCACAGCATGTGCAAGATGCTCTCTCTGGCTGCGTAGCCATGGCTTTCCTTAGGTAACATCACCAGTCGCACCGTCGCGCCCAGTCCTTTCAGGGCGTTGAAGTAACGCTCACTCTGCATGGGATAGGTGCCGGAGTTGTTATCGGCCTCGCCGTGAATGAGCAGGAGGGGCGTCTGCATTTTTTCGGCATGCATGAAGGGGCTCATCGTGTAATACACCTCCGGGGCTTCCCAGTAATTCCGCTGCTCAGACTGAAAGCCAAACGGCGTGAGGGTACGGTTATAGGCTCCACTTCGGGCAATACCTGCAGCAAAGAGATCGGAATGGCTCAGAAGATTGGCTACCATGAACGCGCCGTAACTATGTCCGCCCACGGCCACGCGGCTGGGATCGATCAGTCCCCGCTCATCCAGGGCATCAATGGCGGCTTTGGCATTGGCGACCAGTTGAGACCGAAAGGAATCATTGGGTTCTTCCTCTCCCTCCCCGATAATGGGAAAGGACGCATCATCCAGCACCACATAGCCCCGGGTCACCCAGTAAATAGGCGAACCCCAGTAGGGATACACAAATTCGTTGGGGTTTTGGGTGTTCTGCCCGGCGCTCGCTTTGTCTTTGTACTCTCGTGGGTAAGCCCAGAGAATCATCGGATAGCGCTTGCCTTCTTCGTACCCCAATGGCAAATACAGGGTGCCATTCAACTCGAGCCCATCCTCGCGCTGGTAGCTGATCACTTCCTTGTTCACCCCGGCGAGGGCTTCAAAGGGACTATTGAAAAAGGTCATAGGGTCCAGTTGACCGCTTTCGAGATCACGAAGGTAGTAATTGGGATAGTCGCTGGGCGACTCAATGCGCACCAAAAGCTGATTGTCTTCGACAAAGTAGTCGCTGATGCTCTCAATCTTATCGGTGTATTCGGACCGGTACAGCGTGGTGATCTCCTGGGTTTGCACATCCATTTCCCTGACGAATGGGAATTGACCCTCCTCGCTGTAGCCTTCACCGGTGAGGAAAATCCGGTTTCCATCCATCGCCAGCACATTTCTCCCCGGATAGGTTCCTTCTTCGGTGACAAAGCTTCCGGGATCGCTGTACACATCCTGATAGTTGCGATCAAACACGATGACAGGCTCCTGCTCTGGATCTGAGGGATCGAAGAAGTAGGTTTTGGTGTTGCGTGTGTCCCACCAATAATCATAGGCTACAGCCAGGTGATCATGGCCCCAGGTGATGCCGGCGAATCGATTCAGAGTCCGGAAGAGAGATTCTCCTTCGCCGGTAAAAGGTGCCTCCAACTGCATAACCTCGTCTCTGTAATCCACCTCCTCTTCCGGGTCTCCGCCATCCAGGGCTTCTGCAAATACCAGCGTGTGAGGCCGGTCGTCCCGCCAGCTCAGGTTTCTTCTCCCGGTGCGGGTCGCCATGAAGCCCTGCGGCATTT
>CAZLKP010000089.1:1111-8692 GCA_964560095.1 uncultured Bacteroidia bacterium | reverse complement strand
TACAGACACTACCGTGGCGACTTCTTCGGCCTCTTGGGTGTACACGACGGTGGTCGATGGAAAGCGATTGTAGGGCACGATATAGCTGAACGGACGCTGATGAGTAGTGACCATGACGTACTGCCCATCCGGAGAGAACGAGATACCGGCGTACATGGCATCCGGAAGGAAGGCTTCGGTTTCGCCGTTGAGCTGTACTTTGACCAGGGTACTGCGTGCCAGTTGCTCAAAATTATGTTCGTCGTTGGGGGTTTTGAGCAGATCCTGATACGTCCGATTCTGCGCTTTGGCGCCATCGTTGGTAGAGACGGTGGGGCCGGTAGGAACGGCGATATTGGTGTTGATCAGGTCCTCTCGTTCTTCACTGAGCGTTTTGACCAGCAGGGCCTCCCCATCGCTGAACCAGTGGAGCACACCGCCCATATTGGCATTCAGGATGGGCCCCGTGAGCTGATGCGCTTCCGCCTGTTTCACATCGAGGTACCAGAGTTCGGTTCCTTCGGCGGCGGTATGGGTAAACGCCACGAATTGCTGATCGGGCGACCACCTGATGTTAGCGATCCGTGGATTTTCAGGCATCCCGGAGATAGCCTGGCCCTCTGTATCTCCCCTCTTCATAACCTCCAGATTGGTGTAGAAGCGGGTTCTGCTTCCGATCGAGGTTTGCGGATTGATGCGCAGCCCTCCCAGGCGCAGCTCGGTTTCACTCAACTCGGCGATACTTTTGTAGGCCTTCCGGTACATGAGCAGCATGGTTTGGCGATCATTGGTGATCGATACCAACGGTGCGAGGTCCACATCTACCAGTTCCAGAATTTCTTCTGGCGGTTGCTGGTATCCAAGGTTTTCCTGTGCAGAAACGGGCAGCCAGAGCAGGCCGCAGAGGGTGAGTAGAAGAATGAGGTTTTTCATGAAGGCAAGATAGGGAATGATGGGATTTGGGGGAAGAATGTGAATGATGAATATTTTTCTGGCTCTGGAACTACCTTCGCAGGTACAAATTTGCCCCTGAATTCTCTCACCTCTTAGTCCTACCTTACCAGCGTAAAATCCCCCAAAATTGTGTAAGGTAAAGGATGGAAAAAAGCCGATGACCCGGCTGAGGTCTGGGAACTCATCCAAGCCTGACCTAAGCAAAGGAAAGCGGACCTTGAAAGATTCAAACCAAATTGCCAAATTAGCGCTAGCTGGAGCTACGTCCCATTTATCCTACCAAGATCAACCCATGGCAAAGTCAGAAGCGTTGGAATCTCTGTCCCAGGCAGAACTGGACAAACAGCAACGCACGCATCGCAACAGCATCACCTTGTTGGTGACCATGGCGGTCATTCTCATTGGTTACCTGGCCTATCAGATGATTGCCCGTGGAGAAGGACTCAGTGACCTACTTCTGCTGATCATTCCCCTATTGGCCGTGCTGACCATTGCTGCCACCTCTTGGGATAAACTCAAAGCCCTGCGGAAAGAACAACAACGACGACAGTCCTGAGTAGCAGTTTCGTCCTGCAACCAACCCGCACAAAGTTGCCATTCCAGCGCTCCTCTTGGTATTTTGAGTGAGCAAACTGCTGCCTACCTGTCTCGCTATGCCTCAAAAGCTGGACGCACGCATTCTGATCGTCGACGGTGACCCGGACATTCTGCTGAGTGCCCGCCTGGTACTCAAGCCGGTATTTTCTCATATTCTCACGACCCACGATCCGCATCAGATCGATCAGCACCTGACCAAAGGGCTGGTAAACGCCGTGCTGCTGGACATGAACTTCACCGCTGGCTTTACCAGTGGCAAAGAAGGCCTGCGCTGGCTCAAGCGCATCCGCAAGCAGTCACCGCTCACCCAGGTGGTACTCATGACTGCCTACGGCGACATTTCCCTGGCCGTCAGAGCCATGAAGGAAGGCGCCGCCGACTTTGTGGTAAAGCCCTGGGACAACGATTCTTTGCGAGCTACGCTGCTATCGGCCTGTCAGGAACCCGAGAACCATCCGCGCAATACGCCGGGTGGGGCAGCCGCTAACCGCGGTCCCGAAACACCCACCATGATTGGCGGATCGACGGCCATGCAGCAGGTGCACAAAACGATCGAGAAGGTCGCCGCAACGGATGCGAATGTGCTGATTCTGGGCGAAAGTGGTACAGGAAAAGAATTGGCGGCGCGGGCGCTGCACCTAGTCTCCCGCCGGGCCCAGGGCCCGTTTGTCCACGTAGATCTCAGGGCGGTCCCCGAGACCCTGTTTGAGGCCGAACTGTTCGGCCACGTCAAAGGCGCCTTCACTGACGCCCGCGCCGACCGCGCCGGCCGCTTCGAAGCGGCTCACGGTGGCACCTTATTTCTCGACGAAATCGGCAACCTGTCCCTGCCGCTACAGGCTAAACTGCTCTCTGCGCTGCAATCCCGCACCATTCAGCGTGTAGGTAGCAACCAGGCTATCCCAGTGGATATCCGACTGATCAGCGCCACCAACCTGCCGCTGCCGGAAATGATCATGGCTGGGTAGGGCTGCTCCGCACCTGGATGGCAACCCTGAATAAAAGCGATTAGCCTGCCAAGCGAAAGGCTTAACCATTTCCCCAAGGCTTTTTAATGAGTCGGGCCTGTTCGCCATTCTGCGATTCATCACCAATCATTCCTTCCTGCCGGGCCCAGGTTCCGCTAATGGGCGTACCGCGGCTGCTGGCAGCGATGGCATTGATCCCCTGGGGCCAGGCAGGAAGGCAAAAGTCTTGTGCCAGGACAAGGCGCCCTGCGCATCCAGTTGCGCAATCATCAGTCCGTTGATTGTATTGATCAGATTAGGAAAAGAGACTGGAGCCCCGTTGTAATACCCTCCCATATGCACTTTCCTATCCTCCTCCAAGGTGAGGACGGGGTCACTGAGGGGATTGAATACCACGGCATTGGCATCGTATGTCCATTTTTCATCGGGGCTGTTAAGATCTACTTCGCTGACGCCTCCCATGCCGGGATTCGGGTTTGGGTTTGGGTCGTTTTTACAGGGAGGAAACAAAAGAAGGGAGCAGCAGACGCTGAGAAGTAGTTTTTACATGGTGTTTTTTCGTCTGGATGTATGAACTGTGTCTGGCGACAAGTGGTCAGGAAAAGGATCAAGCATACCAGAACTAGTCCTCCCATGTCCCTGCTGGTTTTTGACTGGATACCATCAGCGGAAGCCTTCGGATTTGGAGAGGAATCATCAACCATGAGGCCGCTACTTTCCAGCTATTCCACGCTTCTTTGGTCAGACGGAAGATAGAGGAAGTTCAGATAGGCAATTTTCCATTCTCCATTCTTCTTTTCCAGGATCTTGGTTTCCAGGGCTTCGCCTAAATACTCACCTGATTGTTGATCCCTGGAGACTTGCTTAAACGTGACCCACGCAACCTCTCCAGGGCTGAGGATTTGTGGTCGGAGTATTTCGGGCGTTGGTGGGGAAGAATGGATGAGGAAGGTAATTATCGACACACTTTGTGGAACACTCTCTTTTTCTCAGCCAAATCATTCGTGCTTACTCCCCCTCAAAAAAGTCATTATCGATCTCTTTGACCTCGTAAGTCGTTTTGATTTGGACCCCAACATTGTATTGATGCATAAGGTCCACGAGTTTCGGACCATCGACAAGAATGATCGAATGGTGAGCTTCCCTCGCTTTTTGTATTGCCAGGTCGTCGAACGTTGATGTAGTGATAAAAACCCCTTTGGTTGTATCCCCACTCATCGCGCCGATGAAGTTCCTGATATCCTTTTCCCGGACTTTGTTCTCAGTGTAACGCTTTGCCTGAGTATAAATCTTTTCGAGTCCCAATTTATCCTCATTGATAATTCCATCGATTCCTCCATCTCCTGATTTTGTCGTTTCAATGAAATCTCCATATCCCATTTTCTTAAGCAAAATCAGGACTACTTTTTCGAAGAAATATGGATCAAGCTCTTTAAGTTTTTCCAGGAGCTCGTTTTTAACTTCAGCTTCTATGGTAGAAAATCCGGTATCAATCAAGTCTTGGGGAGAGGCATTATCAACATCAACTGACTCTGATTCTTTTTCTTTTTTGTTTGCTACCGTGGTCCGATGCTGGACAAAGTCCGGATCATTCTTCAAATCAGACAAATGTAGGTGCCCACTCGCCAGGGCCTGCCTTCCTTTTTCTGTAATCTGTACTTCTCCTCGTTTAGGGTAAAAGACAAATTTGCCCATTTTCAGATAAGACTTACCCCAAAGAATTCGGTCAAGCAATACATTCCCTCCGCTACTTGTCGTTTCTTCCAATAATTCTTTTGGAAGCTCAGCATAGTAATTGTCTCTAACCCCCTTTGCTAACTCTCTGCTGCTGATGGATTCTAAAGATCTTAGTGTCTCGAGAATTGGCATAAATGCCTCATGATACTTTGGTAGTTCCATTGATAGGTTGGGCTATTTTATCGAGGACTGTTCGGGACTTAATGCATCTAGTTGCTTCATCCCCAATCTAACAAAATCCCCATTTATCTCCCCCACAGAAAAGCAGATCCCCAACCCGTATTCCCCTATTCCCTGCAACCCTCTCCTCATTCAGCCAGGAGCTTAAGCATATCCACCACGCCGATGGCCTCGGTGCCATTGGCCAGCGGGAATCGCTCTTTTCCTGAATAGACCACAAACTTGTTGGTCACCCCGACATCTGCACAGGCCTTGTGGAAGCCCGCTGAAGTCTTTGGCGCGGCGGATCGCTTGATTGCTATGGCCCAAACTTCTTTTTTCCCTTTCTCCAGGATCAGGTCGATTTCCGTTTGCTGTGCCGTTTTGTAATAGCTGGCCTGCCAGGTATCGGGCAAACTTCCCAGGATATTTTCGATGACAAATCCTTCCCAGGAATGCCCCAAAACAGGATGACCAAGAAGATCGTCATATTCAGAGATGGATAAGAGCCTGTGGAGAAGCCCTGTATCCCGGATATATATCTTGGGAGATTTCACCAGACGTTTTTTCGTATTCCCTGCCCAAGGCGGTAGCTGGCGAACCATGTACAGGTCTGTCAGCATATCCAGATAATTTCTGATCGTGGTGTGGGAAACCTCCAGGCTCTTCGCCAGGGAGGACATATTCACCTGTTGCCCCTGAAAGTGGGAGAGCATGGCCCAGAATCGACGCATCCTGGTGGCTGAGATATTAATTCCTAGTTGGGGAATATCGCGTTCTACATAGGAAGCGATAAAATCCGAACGCCATTTCCAGCTCTCTTCATCGTCAGGGGCCAAATAACTCTGCGGAAAACCACCCCGAAACCAAAGCTTTTCCGGTGAAAACTCCAGGGGGCTCAGAGCTTCTATCTCCAGAACTGAAAAAGGCCTGAGTTCCAGGTATCGAATACGTCCTGCCAGGGTTTCAGAGGATTGCTGGAGCAAATCTCGGGATGCAGAGCCCAGAAGAAGGAATTGCGCATTTGACTCTCCTGCCCGCTTGCGGATATCGATCAGGCCCCTCAGAATTCGAAAGAGATCAAGCTTCAGCTGTACTTCGTCAATAATCAGCAATTTATTTTCGAAAGTCCTCAAATAGGCTTCCGCATCTTCCAGTCTGGCCAGATCTGAATCCAGCTCAAGATCCAGATAAACGACCGGCTTTTGGATGTGTACTTCTGCAATTTCCAGTGCCAGGGTTGTTTTCCCCACTTGCCTTGGCCCGAGCAACGCAACTGCGGGCATGTGCTGAAGCGCTTTGATCAGTTCACCGGTCAACCTGCGTTCTATCATTCTTGCAATTTGAAAGTATGAGTTTCAAATTGCAATATTTTCCTTAAAAATACTGCATATTGAAAATGAAGGTAGTATCAGAACTCCTGTACTGGCTGAGGATTCGCCCCTGTTTCCCATCGCCGTCCGGTAAAGAAAACATGGCGATTCTATCGGTTTCCCGAAGGGAAACAACCAAAGCAGCTCCGAATAAAATCCGGGGATGGATGGACGAGGCGCCACAAGCTACCCCAAAGGGGTTGAATACAGGCCAAAGTGCAGGGTGAGCCGTTATTCAACTCCTTCGGAGTTGTTGTGTAAGTCCATGATCTGAATTCCCCGGATTGCATCCGGGGCTACGATTGTGTCAGCCCTTCGGGCTGGGAAGTCTGCATATTCGCCACGGTGCACCATCTTTTCATCACGGGGTCTACTTTTCCTTAACCAGACGACTTATTCCCTTATTCCCCGATTTCCTCCATTCCCCAACCCTAATACCTCACCTCCTCCATCCTGCTTTCATCCGTATTGGCTCCATTCTCCAGCTTCAACACCCCACGCGGACAAACCGCCGCACAGATGCCGCAGCCGACACAGCTGGCACGGACGATGTTCTGGCCGCGCTGGGCATAGGCGCGCACGTCAATGCCCATCTCGCAGTAGGTGGAGCAGTTGCCACAGGAGATGCACTGGCCGCCGTTGGTGGTGATGCGGAACTTGGAGAAAAAGCGCTGCTGCAGGCCCAGGATCGCCGCCATCGGGCAGCCAAAGCGACACCAGACCCGTGATCCCATCAGCGGGTAGAAGCCGACTCCGACCACGCCGGAGAAAGTCGCACCGATGAAGAAACCGTACCATTCGCGGAGTTGGTAGCTGTCGATGAAGAGGATGTGGTTGGCGCCGGAAAAGAAGTTGATCGCGACCACGCCGCCGGTAGCGACTAGCAGACCTACGATCAGGTAACGGATGTGCTCCGCGATGTGCTGGAATCGACTACGGTAAAACCACAGCAGGCCAGCCCCCACCAGCATGAATACCACCGTTCCCCAGATGAACAGATCCTTGCTAATCCAGAACTCCCTTCCCTGATTGTTCTGGTAAAAGGTGAACAATACCGCGACGGTCATCCAGACGCTGAGAATCAGCACGGCGTGGATCAGCCAGCGCTCGATTTTCCAGGCTTTGACGGATTTATCGGAGAGATGGCGGTAGGGGTCTCCAGCCGTTTCAGCCAGACCGCCGCAACCGCAGACCCAGGAGCAGTACCATCTTTTCCCGAAAAAGTAGGTTAGGATCGGAGACACGACCAAAAACAAGGCCACGCCCCAGATTAGAAAGGTGAGTCCAAGACTCCCGCCGGCCAGCATATTGTTGAGATGCCAGTCGTGGAAAAAGTCATAGTCCAGCGGCCAGATGTTCTTGAGGTCTTTACCAAAATAGCCCTGGTCCGGATTCAGGCCTTCGAGGATTTCCGGAATCAGAAAGGCGAAGCCTAGCTGAAAAAACATCACCGACCCGGTCCGAACAATCTGGTAGCGATTGTGCCGGTATTTCCAGATGAATTTTCCCCCCATCGTCAGAATCGCCAGGGTATAAAAGGTTCCATACACAAACCACTGACTCGCCGGCTGTCCTTTGAGCGCGTAACTCAGCGGGTTAAACAAGCCCACCAATCCCGTATGATTCCCCTCTGCGCTGTAGCCCAGCCATTCAGGAAACCAGTACAGCGACACGTAAAACATGGTGATCGCCACCCCCATGATCCAGCCGATGCTCCCACGGGCGGATTCGGAGAAAAACCAGACGCCGTTGTTTTGAATGCCGGCGGGTTTGTGGGCATATTCAGCCCAGGCATAGAGCAACCCTCCGCCACC
>CAZLKP010000089.1:0-1101 GCA_964560095.1 uncultured Bacteroidia bacterium | reverse complement strand
GGCCCAACATGGCGTACAGCATGACAGTTTCCTGACCTTCAGCCCCACCAAAGAGGGCATTGATCAGGAGCAGCAGGCCCACGCCCACCAGGGCGAGCGCCACTTTGTGCCACAGGCTCAGATGCCTGACTTCTGGATTGGAAAGGGAAAGGGATGTATGTTTCATGAGGTTTTTTTGTTCTGGTCTCGGTTCTTGGTTTTCTTTTCTCTTTTCACCCCTATATCCCCCTCTCCCTCGCACATTCCAGCCCTTCAGGGGGATTATTGGGTCGCGGTTCTTACCCTGGCACCTTGATCCGACGAGAACAACGAATGGAGGTGCCATGGAGGGCGTTGTATTTATCAAGAATCGCCTGCTCATGGCGGATACAGAGCTCGGGATCGAAATTGGCGGCAGGCAAATTCTGCAGGACTTCCTCCAGGGGCGCTCCGCGTTGGATCCATTGGAGACAAACGTCTTTGCGGTAGCGAATGCCCATGAGGTTGAAGCCAAGCACGGCAGAGGTGGACGAGTCATAGGCAATCCGGATGAGTTTTTTGCCATCCGCCTGCTCCCAGAAGAGGTGCTTCACCCCTTCTGCTGGCTGGGTTTCGACCGTGCCGTAGGTCTGCCACTCAATATCCATGAATTTGGCCGAATTGAACCATATGCCCTGATCGTAGGCCGTTGGTGACTCGCAGAGGGTTTGGGCCAGGACCGGCCCCATGAGTTTGCCTGTGTACCACACGGCTTCGATCGCCCGGCGATTGGCGGCGGGGTTTCGCAATTCCGCACAGTCGCCAATGGCGTAAATGTCCTCAACCGAGGTCTGCAAATATTCATCCACCAGGAAGCCTCGCCCTGTCTCAATGCCAGCTGCATCAGCGAGCGAGACATTCGGCGACACGCCCGCCGTGAGCCCGACGAATTCACAGGCAATTTCTTCGCCTTCGTTGGTGACTACAGCTCGTACCCGACCACTCTCATCAGGGAGGATTTCCTTCAGCTCTGTTCTGAGGCGAAGATCAATGCCATGTCGCCGAATCTCCCGATTGATCATGGAGGATTCTTCCGGTGGCATTACCCCATTCCAGAAGCTGTCTTCCCGCACCAAAAAGGTT
>CAZLKP010000088.1:0-13253 GCA_964560095.1 uncultured Bacteroidia bacterium | reverse complement strand
TTGGCAGAAATGTCCCCGTCCTCCATATCATTGGCGGTCGCTGTCAAATTCACTGCTGTGCCTCGTGTTACCGCCTGGTTAAGACTTGGAGAAGAGATCGCTACCTGCGGGGCTTCATTCACGAGACAAATATCAAACCCTTTGATGGCGGGGTTTTGAGTTCCCTTGGCAAAATCGATATTCAATACTCCATCAGTGACAATCGCCTGATAGGATTCGACCTTGGCCACATTGTAATCAGCTCCCGTTGGGCCGGAAGGGCGGTAATCATCCAGAGCCACCTGGCCTTCAACAACAACATCGAACACTCGTGGGCTGTTGACCTCGCCTGTCCAGATTTCACAGAAAAGCAATTTTACATCATAAATACCATTGGCCACAGGGAAAGACCACTGCATGGTGTCGGCTGTGGAATATCGCTCTAATTGAAACAGGGCATCCGCATAGCCGGTGTTGTTGGATCCGATTGCGTTTGCAGTTCCGAAAGTCAGATCAATAATCGAATTGTCATGGTAGGGGGATGGCGTACCGCTTGAGGCGGTTCCATTGGCCGTTCCACCTACACCTGCCTGATCTTCTTCAAAATTCCCATTCGGATCGTTGAAGAGAGCCCCTCCTGCGTTCACGCGAAAGGTGACGTTACAGGCAGGAGCGGACTGATTCACGTCGATGGTGATGGAAGCCGTTCCAATCAGTGGATTTGATCCATCAGTATCGGTGGAGGATGCGGTAATCGTATGACTACCAGTACTCAGGGATGTGGTTGACAATGATGCGCCAGTCCCGATGGGCCCATCCAGATTTGATGTCCAAGTGAGACTGGCACTCAGGTCGCCTTCTTCTGGGTCATTGGAGGTGCCGGTGAACGTGATATTGTCTCCGACTACATAGCTAGCGTTGTTGGCCGGAGCAACGATCTGGACTACGGGTGCCTGATTGGCCTGCACGGTGATGGAAATCGAGGCCGTTCCGGTAGCTGGATTATTCGGATCGTTGTCAGTAGCTGAAGCAGTGATGACATGCGGCCCGACGGTCAAAGAGCTCGTAGAGACAGAAGCTCCGGTTCCCAACGGTCCATCCACATCAGAGTTCCAGCTAATGGAGGCATCGAGAGGGCCATCTTCGACATCGTTGGCGGTTCCAGTAAAGGTGATGGAAGCTCCCGCTGTAAAGGTGTCCCCATCATTCGGGGTGTTGATTTGAACGACAGGCGTCGAATTACCGGCGACTGGTGCCAGGGAAAGGTCTTTCACATTGACCGGTCCTAGAAAATCCAGGCGAATCGATTGTAAACCGCCAGTAGAAAAAACGACTTGATCCGTGTAATTGGCATAATCTTGCCATCCTGAACCGTTATTGACAACATCTACAGTGCCAATAACACCGGACTGGTCTGATAACTCGATAGTGGTAATTCCAGCAGGTTGTTTGGCGCCTGCCAGGGTGAAATCGTAAGTTCCCGCAGCGGGAATATCCACCCAGTATTCAACAAATTCACCTGCATCGATAAATCCAATGTTCTGATTGGCATTGGTTTCAATAGCGATGGGAAACCCAGCGCCAGGATTGTTTCCATACCAGGGGAGCGGATTGGCAAAATATCTGGCAGGGAAGGTAGTGGTGGGGTCAATGCCTACATTGACCGTGAAGGTTTCTTCTACAGGATTGTTGACCCCGTCATCCGCTGTTACCACAGCGTAATAAGACCGCCCGTCTCCGGGGGCCGTGACCCAGGAAAAGGTATAGGTTCCGTTTCCATTATCAGCGAACGTATAGTCGCCTGAAGGAACAACGGCCCCTGGCGTGAATGGATTATTGGTGCCCAGCACACTCTTGTCATACAATACCATCGTGGCTGTCGCCCCGTTGTCATCCGTCACAGTGGCGGTGCTGCTGGCTGTTCCGCCCTCCGGCACATTGATGTCGGTAATCGGGTCAATGGTTGGCGGGTTATCGCCGACGGGTGGGTTGATGGTGAGCGTGAGTTCTTCAGTAATTGGAGAACTCGTGCCATCGGCAATGATGACATTGATCGTGTAGGTCCCTGCATCCGTCCCAAGTGCTGTTCCCTCCAGATTGCCGGTAGAACTGTTATAGCTTAGAGAAGCAGGGAGCCCATTCAATGTCACGGTCAATGGGTCATTTTCCGGGTCAGAAATGCCAAGAGGGAGAGCAGTAGCAACTCCTGCATCCGCTGTCAGGTTGCCAATAGCCGTGGCAGGCATCAAATTCGCAGAGGGGACCTCAGTGACACAAAAGCCAGACAATTTACCATTATCAACAGAAGCAGGTCCGATTTGGATATTCACAGCCCCGTCCTGTACATCAATGTAATAAGTTCTGGTAATGGCTGTTTCGTTAGTTGACAACCCATCCTTGGTGGGGTCCATCATGTCATAATTATCCAGAATTACGTTTCCTTCCAGTAGGACATCAAATACGCGCAAGCCTGCTGAGGGCTGAAAGATCTCAGCAAAATAAAGGTCCACCTGATACGTGCCATTTGCTACCGGGACATCGTAGGTGAAGGAAGGGTTGCCTCCTCCAGCTCCACCATAAATCTCCTTTTGAAAGAGAAGCTCTTCCTGTGAGGAGGGAGTAGTCCCTGCAATGGGATCTGAATAATTTTTGAATGCCTTTCCGTTCGTTCGTGTAAAAGGCTGACCGGTAGGTGGGGTGTTCACATTATCTTGCAAAAAACTTCTCCCCAATGCACTGAGAGGAGTATTTCCACATCCAACACATACCTGAAAAGGCGCAGGATTATTGATGGTGATGCTGGCTGGATTTTCCACACCGATCACACTGCTAGAACTCAGGGAAATATTTGTTTCTCTGGTCGGAAAGGTAAAATCGTAGGTAATATCTGCTATTCCGGCTGCTGTTGCAGAATAGTTGATTGTGAGATAATCAAACGTTCCGGATACAGGCGTCCCACCTGAAAGACTGATGCCTGAAGAGACATCGATTGTCCCTGCCGAATTGTCAAATGCAGCGGCAGAAATCACAAGAGGAAGCTCCGTGGTGGCTTCGTATGTGAGAGAGGAAATTTGGATTAGTGATGGATCAAAATCCAGGTGCACTTCCACTCCATCTACCAGCTGTGTGCCCGCCTGAACCTGAAGGAGCAGTGTGCCGTTATCACCGACGTTGACAGTGGAAGCAGAGGGTGAAAAGGCAAGGTCGGCCTGAGCATACAGGCTGCCAAGGCTGAAAAAGATCCAACCAGGTAGTACCAGGGTCCGGATTAAGACCGTGGAAAACCGCTGGAATAGTTCGGAGAACGGATTGGGAGAAAAAATTTGCATATCGGTGTGTTGATGGAAGTCGAGGGAAAACAGGGGAAATGGCTTCCAGGAAGTATTTTCCTGGAAGCCCGAAAGGTGTTATTGAGTGGGGGTATCACCTCCAGTATTATAGTTGGTGACAAGTAGGGAGAAGTCGAGGATGGTCACCCCTCCATCGCCATTGAAGTCAGCCAGTCCGTTGTAGGCTGGATCTGATTGTGGCAGGTTAAAGGTGTTGGCCAGGCTCGAGAAATCCAGGATCGTCACACCGTTGTCGTCGTTGGCATCGCCCATGGGCAGCTCGCCAAACGACATGGTGTTTGCACCGGCATTCAGAGTCATGGTCTGAATTTTCTGCAGCGAATTGGGAAATTTCAGCGCCACCTGATAGGTGCCAGGCGTGATGCCGGAAGCGGTCATGTTTCCGAGGGCATCTGCCGTCAGGGTGTAGCTGGCCGTTTCAGTTGTAGAGCCTACCGGATACAGTTTCATCGTGTAATCGCCGCTATGATCGCTTCGACCCTGCAGAGTAGCACTCACGGTTACATCGGCTGTCGGGGTTATTGATGTCTCCAGAATTTCAATGCCCTTGATGGCGGGATTTTCAACCCCATGGATAAATTCAACCTGGAGCGTATTATCTGCCGCAGTCAGGGTATGGGATACCACGAATCCGGCTGCAGCCCCTTTCAGCGCAAAGGGATCAATGTCATCCATTGAGGAAGGCACGGTACCTTCGATCGACACATCAAACACACGCTCTCCTGCAGCTATGATTCCGGAGAAAATTTCTGCCAGATAAATTCTGACCTCGTAATCATTTCCGGGCGTCACCGGAAACTCATACAGCATTTCCGGTGCGGCAGGTGCATCATATCGCTCTGTGTCGAAAATCGACGGCGGTGTACCAGCCGGGATAGATGGATCAGACACATCCACCGGTCCGGGATAGGCACTGGCAGAAGTAATGGAATATACCCCACTGCCAGAACTGGCCGACAGATACTGAGAGTTGCCTACGTTGCCAAATGTCCCGGAATCTTCCCCCCAATCCGGGTTGGGGGCATCTGATGCAGGGACAAGGGGACCACCTGCATTCACCCGATAAAGCACGTTCCCTGCGGAGGGAGGATTCGTCACCACATTCCAAATGAAGGACATTTGCACCGGTGTGCTGGATGGCTTATCCACTGTTATCGTAACGTTGTAGGAGCCAGCAGCCCCAACATCAATATCGTCGAAAAGCAGGCCAGTAGTAGGTTCGATTTGAAGGCCCGGCGGAAGACCAGTAGCCGAAAAAGAGAAGTTTTCCAGGGGATCCCCACCACTGGCGGAAACTGGCAGATTGATGGTTTGTCCTTCACTGTTGGTTTGGTCAGCTAGTTGGGTTACGGTAATGGGCGGGACTACGGCTCCACCTGACCCAAGAATTTCGATGGCATTGATTAAGGGGTTTTCGGTACCATGCAAAAATTCAATATTGAGCGTGCCGTCTGTTACAGTTATTGGGAAAGATTCCATGGCGCCAACCTGATGGCCATACTCCGCAGACAAATCCCAGTCATTAAGAACCAATACTCCTTCAATTTCTACATCAAAGACTCTGGCACCAGGTGCTGAAGTGCCTCCAAATCCATTTTTAAAGAAGAGATTCACGATGAAGTTTCCATTGCCGGTACCAAACTCCCACTGCATTTCTGGTACAGGATCCGGATCCCATCTTTCTGTATCGAACAGGCCAATAGGCGTGTATGTCGGGACACTGGCATTCAGGGTAGTCGGGGTGAAGCTCGAGGTGGTTCCGGTATTTACCGTAAACCCTGTTCCGCTTTGTGGGCCATTTCCTGTATTGGCCACCCAATCGGGATTGGGACCATCGGTAGCTGCAACCAACCCTCCTCCGGCATTCACACGGAAAAGAACGGAAGGCTCATCTGTGACGGTCACGTTGAAAGTTTGATCCACAAATAGGGCATTCCCATCGGTGGCCCTGACGGTTACTGTGCTGGTTTCAGCTGTTCCAGGGATGGTGATAGTCAAATTGGACCCATTGATCGCTACCGGAATGTTAAGATTGGTATTGTTGAAGATCGAATAAGTCAGGCCAGCTTGACCATCATTGTCATCGAAAAAATTATCCAGATCCAACACGATGTCCGGATCACCAAAGAATGCTTCCTGATCAGGAATTTGCTGGGTAATGGATGGCTGATCACCAGTGACATTGAGATAGTTCCAGGTGCCTTCCAACTCGACCCCCTGGGTATTGGAGCTTCCAATCAACCCTACCATCAACGGCGTAGCGGATTGCTGAATCGCCGTAAGAATACTTCCCTGCGCAGACAGCGTTCCGAGCGAAACCCATGGATTCAGTTCAAGGGAGTATTCAATCGTCACATCCCCGTTCGAAGGATCTACGTTAAAGCGGAATTTGGCCGATCCGTCAGGCCTGTTGGCGACCGGGATGGTCGCAGACAAGGTGCTGTGGGTCGCGTCATTGATTTCCTGAAGGGCCTCTACACCATTCTGGGTGAGAACTACCTTGATGTAATTTTTTTGCGTACCGTCACCGATAAACAAGCCCATTTCTCCATTGGCCGGGGCAGATGATCCGTACAATTGGAGTGGATCGTCGAAGCTGAGGAGTTCTCCCTCTACTGTGAATCCTCCTGTATTTTGGTCGACATTGATGCCATACTGAAAGCCTTTTTCCTGGTCATTGGAAGCGCCGAGCGCGGTTCCGGAGGTCATTTGCATGGTCATTGCACCGATGGCTCCCCCGAGGAGGTCATTGGGGTTTGGATCACTGGGATCGTCTTTCCGGTCCAGCCAGTTCAGCCAGTTGGGATTGGGATCTCCATTGTTCATCAAACCGGTGAAACCAAGGCCCAGGTATCCCTTCAGGATGGGATTGTCAGATTCAAGTTCATTGGTCACTGGCAGGGTAAAGGCATCAGATCCTGAATTTGTCGGATCTCCGAGTTGCATGGGGTCAATTGCGTCTGCGATTCCGTCATTATCATCATCCAGATCATTGAGGTCTGAAACCAGCGTGCCTCCGGCAGCCTTGTCAAAGTCATTTGGTTCAGCACCACCATTGCAGATCACATCTTCATCCGTTTGGGTGCTGGTTTTGTTATCGATTTCATCCTGGTTGGTATATCCATCGGAATCATTATCTCCATTTGGATCATATCCGGCTTCTCCGGGGAGAATACAAATGACAAAATCCTGTGGCTCCAGAACGATGATATTCCCATCGAACGGAGCTACCCAGATCGTACCGGGGAAGGGATCGGTATCACTGTTACAGGTAACACCCAGTGCATTTCCACCTAGATTGGAAATGAAGGTCTGCGTCAGATTGTCCAGACTCCCGTCCGGGTTAAGTTCTACACGACGCAAAACCCCGCCGTTTTTCCCTGCGATCAAATCCCCCTGCATGGCCCCTCCAAAGTTAGAGGCCGTGTATTCATCAATGCCATTGGTGTTGGTTCCCCAGGTGGTCACCAGTACGTCATTTTGTCCATCCGGATTGTTGATTCCGGGTCCACGCCAGTCGCCTTCTACCGGGTTCGCCAGACTCAGCGGCACTGGTGGCCAGTTGGCCGGTAGAGCAACATTTGGGTCAGTTGTCGATCCCGGGGTGGATCCATCCGGATCGTATGTCTGGGTGCGAAACACAGACGTGGCAGAGTTATAGCTATTGGATTCCGGATTGGTGAACAGGCCTGCTCCAGCCGGATTAGCTCGAATGGGGACGGGGTGCCCGCCATAGAAGTGCCCACCGGAGTTGTTGGGGTTATTGTTGGTAAGAGAAGTCTGATACTGGCCAAACGGATAATTATTAATATCGATTGTCGCCATGGTCAGGTGATCTTGATTATTCACAGATTCTCCACCGACTGAGCCGCTACTTCCAGGCTCACTTGGATCATAGTTGTTGGTAGCCAGGCTGTTGCCATTGGCATCTACCAGTCCTTCATTTTCAGGAAAGCCTCCCCAGCCGCCATTGGCGCCATTATCTGTAATGAAGACCTTTCCATCCTGAGTCACAACCAGGTCATAGGTGTTACGATATCCAGGAGAGAAAATCTGAACCGGCCCACCCGGTACAATCATCGCCTGATTGAGGCCATCATTTCCTCCCCAGGGATCTCCCTGATCAATGCCGTCATACGCGGGGTCATCAGGATCCGTGATCCCGTTGACATTGGGGCGGGTAGGATCATCCAGTGTCGGGATATCATAAATGTAGTCCCGGCCACTGGTCGGATCGGTCAGAATGGGCAATGCTTCCAGTTGGGTAAGATTCACTGATAAAACCGCACCTGAGAGGGCATATTCTGTGGTCCAGGCAAAATTGTCGGAAGGGGATCCTGCATTGGCATGACCGCCGGAACACACGATCAGGTAGTCAGTCCCATTCACCGTGACAAATTCTAGTCCATTGGTGGCATGGTTTTCTTCGGACCGTGGAAGCCCACGAACGATGTCCACGGCATCCCAGGAGCTGCCATTCCAGATAAACCTGGTGATGACACCTGAATTGGTGTCTAGGTCTTTGTCTCCACTCGGTCCCCCAATCCTTGGGTCACTGGAAGTGACATAAATGACCGGATTGGCTGCAGTTCCTGCTACGGTCAGTCCCGTAGCTTCCCGCTGATTGGTCGTGCTGGAAGTTCCGTCATCATTGTGGTTGGGATGGGTTGCTACATCCGACAGTTCTTCTGAGTTTGTGACAATGTAGTTGTTCACCCCATTTCTCTGGATGGTGAAAATATCCACAACTCCCTTCAGACCAACCACATATAGCCTGCCGTCAGGCCCAAACATCAGGGAAGTGCCCTGGCTTACGCCTCCATTTCCGTTGAAATCCAGGTTGGATTGCCCAAAGTTCACAACTTGAGCCTTGAGGGAAAACATAAAAAAAGATGAAAGAAACAAGGCGAAAAAGAGAAGGAGCATGTGAAAGTGTCGCTTTCTCATGGACAGGATGGAAAGCGAATAAGGAAAGGGGTGCAGGATCATAAGTGAAGGATTGGTTGTGATACATAAGAGATATCCTCCGGAAGATATCCCGGAATGTTGACAGAACAAAGAATGGCAGTTTGAAACTTTTCAGTTGAATATATGCGATTTTCCTACCATCTCAAAATCCTAAATTCACCGAATTTAGAGGAAAAACGCAGAATAACCTCAAAAATAAAGAGGTTGGAATATGAGATCCGGAAACCTAAAAGCTGGAAATTAGAATAGTTTTTTTTTCAAAAGAACTGATATTTTATGTTATATGTAAATTTAGATACGAAGAATGAAAATAGACGAATATGGTAGTATGGAATCACATTTCTTTGTCTCAATCGCGTCAGAATAGGTTCTGTGATTTTTTGTTTGACCAAATACGAAAGTGACGGATTTGGGAAGAAAGTTCCAGATTGGACAGGATGGCTCATAGTGATATTTTCTAAATTCGAAGTATCTTCCGATTTCAGGACCATAACCACTAGGAAATCTCTCATGGAACTCATCTGGTTAGACTGGGCCATCATCGGCGGTTTTTTTACAATTTCTTTACTTATCGGTGTATTAGTGGCCGGCAAAGCTGGTTCTAGTGCCAAAGAATTCTTCCTCTCGGGCAGAAACATGCCCTGGTGGTTGCTCGGGGTCTCCATGGTAGCTACCACCTTTTCTGCCGATACCCCGAACCTCGTCACAGATATTGTACGCACCGACGGTGTTGCGGGTAACTGGGCCTGGTGGGCCTTTCTTCTCACCGGGATGCTCACGGTGTTTGTCTATGCCAAACTCTGGCGCCGATCCGAGGTCACGACCGACCTGGAATTCTACGAGCTCCGGTACAGTGGCAAAGAAGCCGCTTTTCTTCGCGGCTTCCGGGCTATTTATCTCGGTGTGTTTTTCAATATCATGATCATGGCCACGGTATGTTTGGCTGCGATCAAGATTGGTTCTACCCTCCTTGGCCTTGATGCCTGGCTCACGGTTACCCTGGTTGCCGCAGTCACAGTCTTTTACAGTTCTCTCGGTGGTCTCCGTGGGGTCCTGATTACTGACTTTGTGCAGTTTGGTCTTGCCATGATCGGAGCGGTATGGGCCGCTGTGGTGGTGGTGAATATGCCCGAAGTGAATGGACTTGATGCCTTGCTGTCTTATCCTGGGCTGGAAGGCAAATTGAGCATTCTGCCCGATTTTAATGATTGGAATGCCGTTCTGATTCTGTTTATCCTTCCCATTGCTGTGCAGTGGTGGAGCGTGTGGTATCCGGGGGCAGAGCCCGGCGGTGGCGGATACATTGCCCAGCGGATGCTGTCTGCCAAAAATGAGAAAAATGCGATTGGAGCGACTCTCCTGTTTAATGCAACACATTATGCCCTTCGACCTTGGCCCTGGATTCTCATTGCCCTCGCCTCTCTGGTTATTTTTCCAATGACCATGCGGCCGGGGGAAAAACAGATTGCGCTTCACGAGGATGCTGCAGCAGTGTTGGAAGGAGTAGGAGAGGAGCAAATGGCGTTTCTTCAGACGAGCCTGAAAACCTGGAAGGAAGCTTCCGCAGAGGATGAGAAAAAGCAGATGGAATATCAGCGGCTGGAATCCCTGGTAGCGGAGCATTCTGATTCCCCGGAAATTCAATCGCTGGCCTTTCTGCAATATGCCTTTGGAGACGAGGGGGACAATCCACAAGGCAAAAACCCACTTGATACCGAAGCACTGGTCTACCTTCACCTCGCCAACCCCAACATTGAGCTGAACAAGCTCGGGCATGACCTTGCTTATCCCACCATGCTGCGCTTTTTGCCTCCGGGCCTGATCGGCCTGATCCTGGCCTCCCTCATCGCAGCTGTGATGTCCACTATTTCGACTCACCTCAACTGGGGTTCTTCTTATGTAGTGAATGACTTTTACCAGCGATTCATCAGGCCCGATGCCAGCGACAAGCAACTCGTGACTGTTGGGCGGATTAGCACGGTGCTACTGATGGTGTTTGCTGCTTTGCTGGCTCTGCTACTCTCCAATGCGCTGCAGGCATTCGGGATTCTGCTGCAGATAGGGGCCGGTACTGGTCTGATCTTTATTCTCCGCTGGTTCTGGTGGCGAATCAATGCCTGGAGCGAAATCAGTGCCATGATCATTTCCTTCTTGGTGGCCATTTACCTGCAGATCATCCACCCTGAAATCACCGGAGAAGCCATGGGCACTGCGCCCAGCCTCATTCTGGGTGTGGCGATCACGACGGTGACATGGCTGGCTGTCACATTCTTGACCCGCCCCACGGAATTTGCGACCCTGAAAAGCTTTTACGAAAAAATCCAACCGGCAGGCAAAGGCTGGAACGCTGTGAAACAAATGGGTATGGAGCGAAATGATCCCCTGAATGACACTGGCATTTCGGGTAAATTATCTCTGGAAATCCTCGCTATGGTTGTCGGCTGCACAGCGATTTATTCTACACTCTTTGCCATAGGCTACTGGATGTACGATAATACCATGCCGGCGATCATCCTGACTGTGGTGGCCACGGCAACCACCTGGGGATTGTTCCAACTGTGGGGAAAGATCAAAATGGGGTAGGAACCCCTTATTGGTCACTGGTAGGTAGTGCACCAAGCAGACAGCCCCCCACCTTCGGCCCATGCTCCTGTAATCCCACAAGAAGAGGGGAAAAATGACAACTGAAAGACTTCCTTGTTCTGCAGCCCCTCTGCTCCTGCTCGTCACACACCCGCAAATTTGACCATTGGTACTTTTGCTGGGAGGGATTAGCTTTACAGGGTTGTTTTGATACAGATTGATCCGGCAGTTGCCGGAGACCTCAGCCGATCAGCCCGTTTATGCTGCAGCGATTTTTTCTCTTTGTCCTGATCTTTGGATCTGCCCTTTCCGGATTTTCTCAGGCTACTCTCCGCGGGAGAGTGGTGAATGAAGATGGACAGCCTCTCGAAGGGGCAGTTGTGAGCATTCCCGCTCTCAAGAAAGGGGCTTACACCAATTCTTCCGGTATTTACTCCATCGACAAAGTGCCCCTTGGAGATTATGAGGTGTTTTCCTGGTTTATCGGTTTCGATACCGCCAAAGTGATGGTCTATATGCCTGGCAGCGGTGTAACTACCGAGGGCTTTGTGCTGAAAGAGCGCATCGTTTACACGGATGAGGTCGTGATCACCAGCAACCGAACCGGAGAAATCCAGCGTACGGAAGTGACCACGGGTGTGACGCCGATCTCGCCCAGTATCTGCAGGTGCTTCCCGGTGTGGTATTCACTGGCGACCAAGGCGGACAGCTGTACATTCGGGGCGGAACGCCGATCCAGAATATGACCCTGATGGACGGAATGATTCTTTACAGTCCCTTTCATTCCATCGGGCTCTTTAGTGTATTTGATCCGGATTATATCCGGACGGTGGATGTGTATTCTGCCGGATTTGGGGCGAGCTACGGGGGAAGAATTTCGTCTATCATTGACATCAAGACCCGAAGTGGCTCAGTAAGTGGGACCAAAGGGAAACTGTCTGTCAATCCATTTTCCACTGCTCTGATGCTGGAGGGACCGATTAAGCGGAGTGAAGCGGGGGCTGGAATTAGTTATTTGGTGTCTGCCAGGAGAAATTACATTGATCGTACCAGCCCGCTTGTGTATCCCTACATTGGAGACTCGCTAGGGCTGCCCTATCAGTTTCAGGATTTTTACGGAAAGGTAACGGCCTCAGATGGGGTAAATTTTGCCAGCATCTTTGGATTTAGTCACACCGATGATGTGTTATATGAATTTCCGGCCAATATAGGCTGGGATTCTTATGGAGGTGGGGCAGAGTTTCAGCTATTGCCTGAGCTGGCTAGTGCTATTATTCGCGGTAATTTCGCCTGGTCCACATATTTGAGTTCTCTCAGAAGTCAGTCTGAGGCTTTTCCCCGCAGATCCAGCATTCAGGGCTTCAATGGTCAGTTGAATGTGGGCTACATCTTCAATTCTGTTGATGAATTTAATTTCGGGATGCAGTTTCTGGGGTTTGAAACGGATTATGTGTTCACAAACTCCTTTGGATTTATCACGGATCAGCGGTCGAGCAACACAGAAGCGACAGTATTTGCCCGGTACAAAAAGGTATTGAAGGCTCAGCAAGGCTCAAAGGAGTTTGAGCGTGCGGTGATCGAGCCCAGTGTGCACATGCATTACTATAACAATCAGTCTATTCCGAGGCTGGAGCCGCGGATTCGGGCCAAACTGAACTTTCCTGGACTGAGTTTTTCTGCAGCTGCTGGCGCTTACTCTCAAAACCTGATGGCCGCTGGTTCGGACCGGGATGTGGTGAACCTGTTTCAGGGATTCCTCTCGGCCCCGACCCAATTGTCAAACCGGATTCAACAAACGACCCTCCAGACTTCCTGGCATTTGCTCGGCGGTGTGGAGGCACAGTTGATCAAAGGCGTGACCACCAATGTGGAAGCCTGGTACAAGAATTTTACCCAGCTGACCAACATCAACCGGGATAAGGTCTTTCCGGAGGATCCTGACTTTATTACGGAGACAGGGCAGGCATATGGATTTGACTTCGTTGTGAAATACCAGACACCGAGGGTGTATATCTATAGCAACTACTCCTGGGCCAAAGTCACCCGCACAGATCGTCTGGATCAGGCAGTTCCCCGCATATATCCACCCGTGTTTGACAGGCGGCACACGGTAAATTTCCTGGGAGCCTACAAAGTAGGCACGTTTGAGGCATTCGAAGGCAATCGACGGGTGAGGCCGAAATTCAATGAGGCCAAATGGGAATTTTCCATGCGCTGGACGTTGGGATCCGGGTTCCCGTTTACTCAGACTCAGGCCTACTTTGAAAAGCTGGATTTCAGAGAAAATGGTGCTCAAACGCCCATTACTACCCAGAATGGATCCCTGGGGCTCATTCTGGGTAGTATCCCGGTGGTGGTGCGCACACAAGAAGA
>CAZLKP010000087.1:11788-13287 GCA_964560095.1 uncultured Bacteroidia bacterium | reverse complement strand
TGATCCGGTTCAGGATTACCAGGTGGTCGCTGAGGCTGAAACCCTGATTCGGAAGGTTCCCAAAACGGTTCATGATGAGGTGCATTGGCTCATCAAAAAGGAATTTGAGCGCAAATCTATCCCTGCTTTTCTCGCGGCAGTTCGAAACGGCAGGGTCTGGGTGAAGCATAACAGCCTGAAGCAGGTAGAGTCCATTGCTGTGATCTCTGAAGACGACCGGATGATTGATCCTTTATCGATAGAATTTCGCGTCAATGGGATGAACCACCGCGTGTTTACCCAATTCAGGCTGGGGGAGGTACACTGGCTCAGAGGCAAAGCTCTGTGTCTGGCCAGCATGAAGGGCGAGATGTTTTTCCACTGGATTCTGGAGGTGTTGCCAAGGATTGGCTCGCTGGAAAAGGCCGGTATCAGCCTTGATCATATGGATCACATCATCGTCAACAGCAAAAAAAGCCGCTTCATGAAGGACACCCTGACCATGGTCGGGGTGCCGGAGGACAAGCTGGTGGATATGCAGGACCACCCGCACATTCAGGCAGATGAGTTGTTGGTGCCATCTATGCCCGCAGGAACGGGGAACTACACCCGATGGATCCTTGATTGGCTG
Source organism: uncultured Bacteroidia bacterium (assembly GCA_964560095.1). GTDB lineage: Bacteria > Bacteroidota > Bacteroidia > J057 > J057 > JANQTF01. Next base: position 12,677 of record CAZLKP010000087.1, on the reverse strand, counting down.
TGCGACCGACTCATGCCCCACAAGGCCACCAGCCTGGCCAACCCCGTTCCCAGGGTTTTCATTTCCCGGGCAAAAGCCAAATTCAGAAATGTAACCAACGAACATGATGTAGAGCAACTACTCCAATTATATGGTTTCCAGACTTTTCAGTTGGAAACGATGTCCTATGCGGAACAAATTGAACTTTTTGCCCAGGCGGAAGTAATCGTGGCACCACATGGTGCTGGCTTAACACACCTGTTTTACTGCCAGCCAGGAACCACAGTGATCGAGTTTTTTGATCCGATGTATGTGAATGCTTGTTTTTATTCGCTGGCCAATCTTAGCGAGTTGAATTATTACTATTTCCTCGGACAAGGCAAACAGATGAAAGAGGGGGTCAACCTTGAGCTAAACGAAGGCAACATTACCGTTGACCTGGCCCAATTGAAAGCTTCACTGGCCTTGGCTGATGTCACCAAAAACGTCGCTGCGCTTTAATTCAATATCTTCTACATGATTAATGCCGGACATAAGCTTTTGACACTGCTCGGAGTCGACTTCCTGAATCTAACCATGGATCAGGCGCTGGATCTGTTGAAAGATGCTATTGCGAAAAAAGAGCAACGGTTGGTCTGCTTTATCAATGCTGATTGTCTCAACCAGACCTTTGCCAATCAGGCCTATTTCAATATTCTGCACAAAGCCGATTATGTTTTTGCCGATGGCTCGGGAATAAAGCTGGGCAGCAAACTGTGTGGCGATGAAGTGGTGGATAATGTGAATGGCACAGACATGCTGCCGCTGCTCTGCGAGCAGGCTGCCCGAGAAGATCACAAGATTTTTTTGCTGGGAGCTAAGCCGGATGTAGCCGATCAGATGAAGGCCAACATGGAGACCCGAATACCCG
>CAZLKP010000087.1:0-11778 GCA_964560095.1 uncultured Bacteroidia bacterium | reverse complement strand
AGATGATGCGGAAGAGCTGAATGTGATCCGTAAGATCAATGAATCCGGGGCTGACATTCTGCTGGTGGCTTTTGGGGTGCCCAAGCAGGAAAGCTGGTTGTGGAAACACAAGGACAAGCTGCGGCCATCAATACTGATGGGTGTGGGCGGACAATTCGATTTCTACTCTGGCAACATGCCCCGTGCCCCAAAGTGGATGCGTGACCGGGGACTGGAATGGGCCTTTCGCCTTTACCAGGAGCCGCGCCGGATGTTTAACCGTTATGTGATCGGCAATCCGGTGTTTTTGTTGCGGGTACTCCGCTGGAAAAAGAAAAATCCGAATCCTCGGCCAGAAATGGCAGTGGCAGAGATGTGAGTGAGATGGGGGATGGGATAAAGGGGATGAGGAAGCCTCATAAGCAGCCCTCCCTGCGATCAAAGATCAGCCTATTGGCTGCACGCTTGGTCTCTGATGACCCTGGCATGCTGGGCAATACTCCATCGTGGTGGATGGCAATCCGCCTTGATGCTTTCCTTCAGCCAATCAGCTACTACCGCTTGTTCATCTCTATTTGGGCGACCACCTGGCCGTGGTCTGAGGTCCAGACCTCAATCTCGTCTTCAGAAAGGGTTTCATCTACCAGGTGGTCGTTGAACACCCGTACAAATTCCACTTCGCCTACACACTGATGGTTTTCCCGGACGAACTCCTCACTGACCATTATGTGATCCAGAGCTTCATGAAAGCCATTGTGGATGTGGGTGAAGTAGTAGTCTTCCATGGCTTTTCTGGCCTGTATGTCTTTGACGTGGTAGAGCAGCACATCCCAGATTTTTTGTTTTACTTCCATTGGATAGCGGCGGTGTGGAGGCTCTCCAGAAATGATTCTGCTGGTAACAGCCGTACCGGTATCATTCACATCTCCACATAAAATGATTGGTCTTTGTTTGTCCTGTAGCTCGCGCAACAGAATTTCCCGCAAGGCAGCAGCTTCAGCCCCACGGCGGATCAAAGCCCTGGCCTGACCACGGGCAAGATCCAGGGGGTTGGAACGAGATTCGCCGTTTTCAAATAGGGGTCGCTTGCTTTTGAGATGTGTTACGAAGAAATCGACTTCTGTGCCATCGGGAAATTCCACTGTGGCCTTCAGGACCGGCCGCGAAAAGTCTTTGATCGGAATTTCCGTTCCTTCCAGGGTGAGTGGCGTTGGAAAGCTATCGTACACGTGATGATTCTTGATGGGAAAACGAGAGGCAAGGGCATTTCTGGGCAAGTTCTGGGACGGGGAAGCCACAATAAAATGTGCGTCTTTGAGCTTTTGGGATTCTCGCAAGGCCTCCGAAAGGGCTTCGGGATGAAATACCTCCTGAAAACCCACAACATCCGCATTCATCTGGTTGAGCTGATGGCCAATCCAAAGAATTTTCTTCTGGTAATTGTTTCTACTGATCTCCCGTCCATAAAATTTCTCATGCGGCAGAACGAGGTTGAAGAGATTGAAGGTTCCGATGCGAATGTTACGTTGTACAGACATGGGATAACGAAAGTAGGTGTTTGTTGGGGAAATGAACTTACGAAAAACCCTCACAATGCTCCCTCCTTTCCTGCAATTCGCAGCAAAGCATTCTCAAATCCCTGATCATTCTGTACATTTGCAGCCCGAACTCAACCGACGACAAATGAACTGGAATCCCTTGTCTCCACGACTGGCTGCTCTTTTTCTGATGTTTGCAGGCATCAATCCGGCATTCACCCAAATACCAGATATCAATGAATTTGTGTTTGCAGAGGAAGAGCCCCAGGCCCTGAATCTTGATTCTGTCAGGGCAATGGTGGGGTATCCTCCAGCCGCGATCGAAGAGGATGCTGAGGGCACGGTGGTAGCGCGAATCCTGGTGGATACCTCAGGCAATTATGTGATGCACCGGATTGTGCGGGAAGTCCATCCTGCATTGTCTGCTGCTGTGGAGGAGCAAATGTCTGAATTACGTTTTACTCCTGCAAAACAAGGCGGGAAGCCCATCATGTTTTGGGTTAACCTGCCCTTTCCTTTCAAACTGATCCAGTCAGAGGTCCTGATTCAGGAGCAAATTGATCTGTTGACGGAAGAGTTGTCGGCTGATTCGGAAAACTATGAGCTGTGGCATAAACGCGGAATTCAGTACACACAGCTGGGCGATTATGAAAAGGCCAATATTGACTTTAATGAAAGCCTCAGGCTGAATCCCCACAAAAACCGGCGGAAAGCCAAACGGAATACTTATCCCTATTTGTTCTACTCTTACTATGGCCGCGCGATTTCTCTACTTGGGCTCGAACGGGGAGAAGAAGCGATGGCAGATTATGACGAAGCCATCAGAATTGCCGATGAAATGGCGATTCAGGATTCTGGCGTCACAGCTACGCTGGGAGATGTGTACCTGGAAAGGGCTTATCAGTATGCTCAGATGGAAAAACATCAGGAGGCGATTCAGGATTACCGGGTGGCAATGGCCATGGCGGACAGCTCCGCCACATGCGGGATCTGGCGATTGGTCGTGGAGTCCGGCCTGGAATCCAATAATTATTCGATATTGGTAGAGGCCTATGACGCTCTGCTCGAATGTGATGAAAATGCCAGAGAGATTTATTACTACAGCAAAGCATATTATCATCGCAAAGCGGGGAATTATGAGCAATCCATCCTGGATTTTCGCACAGCCATCAACAATACCACCAATCCCTCTGTGCGGCTGGCTGCCCAAAACTATCTGGCCCTCAGTCAACTGGATGCTGGATTGCCGGCCGATGCGATGACATCTGTCGAAAAGGCCATGCAAATGAATGCGCTCAGTCCACTCGCGTACTACGTCCGGGCCCAAATCCGAATGAAAATGGAGGGAGCTCAGACCGGCTGCGAGGACCTGAGAAAGGCGCTTACCTATGGTCTGGCCGGGGAGGAAATGGAAACTGCCATTCAGAAGTTGTCTGAAGTGTGCGGCATCGAATGGGAGGAATAGTGCCGGGCACTGATCCACCATGTCGCGAATTTCTAGCCGGATTTTTATCTTTCCGTCTATGAAACAATTTGTTTTTGGTCAGCTGCCGGATGGGCAGGATGTCCAGGGATTCACTTTGGAAAATGCCTTAGGTATGCAGGTGCGCGTGATGGAATATGGTGCCACAATCACTCATTTCAAGGTCCCTTCTTCCTCGGGAAATCTGGTGGATATTGTGCTGGGTTTTGATTCTCTGAGCGGATACCTGGGAGATCATCCCTGTTTTGGCAGCACGATCGGACGTTATGCTAATCGCATCGACAACGGGACCTTCATGATTGATGGTCAACGCTATCAGGTAACACAAAATGAGGGGAATCATTTGCTCCATGGGGGAGCCTTGAGCTTTGATAAAAAAATGTGGCAGGGAAAACCCCTTCAGACGCCACTTGGTCAGGCGGCTCAATTCGACCTCCTGAGCCCTGACGGCGAAGAGGGATTTCCAGGAAATCTGGCTGTATCAGTGACTTATCTCCTGACCTTTAATGGAAAGCTGTCCATTTCCTATCAGGCCACGACCGATGCGCCAACGGTGGTGAATCTGACCAATCATGCCTATTTTAACCTCAATGGAAGAGGGCATATCAGTGACACACATCTGCAATTGATGTGCGACCAGTTTACTCCTGGAAACGCAAAGGGCATTCCCGATGGGACGGTGAGAGAAGTTCATGGGCCATTTGATTTTCGGCAGCTGAAATTATTGGGCCAGGATCTTGATCACCCCGATCTGGCCAACCGAAAAGGATATGATCACAATTTTGTGGTGAATGGGGAGGCAGGTAAACTCAGGCAGGCTGCCAAAGCATGGTCTGAGGCATCGGGGGTCGTCCTGGAAACCTGGACTACAGAGCCCTGCATGCAGTTGTACACCGGCAACTGGCTCCATGAGATAGGTGAAAAGCGTGGCGGGACTGTCGAGGCGTATCATGCATTTTGCCTGGAAACACAGCACGCACCGGATGCGCCCAATCATCCTGGGTTTGTTTCTCCGGTTCTTCGTCCGGGCGAGACCTTTCACTCTCAAACGATTTATCGGATAGACGCTGTGGGGTAAGTTCCCCTACTCGTAAAATTTTCGACAAAACTTGCTACGGAAGATCGGATAAACAGGTGTCTTTTCGATCATGGTCTGAAGTTGAGGATTCGTAGTTTCCGATGTCTCTGGTGTCCAGGAAATCTACAAAAGCCCATCCGGATCAGGACACCTTTTTCTTTACCTCGTATTTCTTGGGAGCATACAGAAAGCCGTAAGCTTCGCTATTGTGCTTTTGCATGTGCTTGTGGTGCACCTTGTGGGCCCGGATCAATCTATTGATGTATGGATTGGCAAATTTGTATTTGGTCTTAACCCTTCGGTGGATGATCACGTCGTGAAACAAAAAATACAGCACGCCATAAGCTGCAATGCCAGCCCCCAAGTACAGGTGCCAGGAGACTTGTTCCATTCCGATAACAATGAGGGCAGATGAACCAACCCCGTAAACCAAAGCGACAAGGTCATTCCACTCCCACCATGTTTCCTGAGGTTCATGATGGGTTTTGTGCATAAACCAGAAGGGCCCATGAAGCAAATATTTGTGGCTGAACCAGGCCCAACCTTCCATGAAGACGACAGTAGAAACAAACAAAAGAATTCCTAAAATAGGTGACATGCAATCGAATTGATTTCTTTGTCAAATGTAATCTGTGAAAAGGAAAATTGTTTGAGTTAAACAGAGGAATGTCGATCAGGGGAACAAAGAACAAAGGAAGTGGAATCGTTTCGTTTTGGGGGGGATGAAGGCCTCCATTCACAATACCCCAATACTTGATGTCTTAATAAGTCATCTGGGCTTCAAGCAATTCCTCTTCTTTCCAAATCAGGATAGTATCTGCACACACGTTGTCCGGTAGCATACGCATCACACGATCGAGCTCAAGGAAAGAGGCCAGCGCTACCTGCGAGTAGTTTTGGGATGCGTTCCGAAACCCACCATATTCGGTGGACCATACTTGCTTCATCAGGTCAACGCCCCCGGAGTCGGGTTGAATCACATTGAGTACCCCTTCTACATTCCCGGCGCCTGCGTGATAGGCGTGCAGGACCAGCAACCTGAACCACGTATCGGTCTCAGAGAATCCAATGTCTCGCTTGCGGAGCATATGTCGAATTTGTGGTAGGCAGCGCTTACGAATGAGTTCAGCTGCTGCACCTGCCGCTTTCTCGAAATCTTCCCGCTCGTCAATGCTGTCATTCACCACCAGGCCGTATTCCGTGGCGACATTCTCCATCAATTGAAACGAACCGTAAGCACCGACAGGAGACCGATGAATCTGTCCGGGACTCTCAATCAGCAGGATGGCTTGCGCATACCAGGGGTCCACCCCACGCTGACGAAAAACGTGAATGCCCATGCCAATCCCCGCAAGAGCCTTGTCGAACTGATAGTAGTGGTTCTTCCCTGTGGTCAGGTAAATGGCTGCCGAGCTGTCGAGGTCATAAACCAGGCGGATGCTGTCCCGAACATGTTCCTGCCGGTTGTTGCCCAATATTTCCCAGTCTGCGATGGATACGGTTTGCAGCATGTTCCGCGTGTGTGCGATGTTGATGATGCCTGAATCTTGGTCAAGGGTCATTACTCTCCGCCAGAATTGAACTTGCGGCAAGGTGTCCCATTGGTCAATTGTCAGCATGGAATCCCACAAAACTCGAATGCAGGAAAGATCCGGTGCCACCACATCCACCGCATAGGCCACCTGCGAACTGTCCCAGGAGACCTCTGGTTGGAGGGACCAGAAAAAGTCTGTGACTTTTCCGTTGGGAAAGACGGTGACTTCCAGGTGATTGGCCAGGGGATGGAATGCAACGTGAGGCTGATTTCGGGATGAAGAAGTTAGCAGCACGATACAAATGACCACGATGGTGGGGATTCCAGGAAATATACTCCGGTGGAAACGGTGGCTAAGTATGTGTTTGGGAAAAACCAATGGCATGATTCGGAATGGATCTTATGAAAATTACGAGATCCCAATGGTTCTTTTCCCTGAAACGGTACGGGCCGTCAGATTTCCAGGTCGAACGGGATAGGTACCTCTTACCGGCGAAAACCTTTGCATAATTCATCATCCTAGTCATTGAAACCTGTAGGTCAAATGCCATATTTTCGTTCCTCAACCCATCACCCTCCGCCACTCGGCCCTCGATTCCATGTTCGATCCACTTTTACACATTCCCCTCAGGAAAAAGATAGCTACCCTTGCCACTCATCATGCTAATGGAGCCTTGCAGCCTTTTGAGCATCGGTTTCATGCCAATCTGTACCGGATCCGGGAGCTGTTCTTTCGGCTCTATGGTGGCCGGGATGATTGTGATGAACAATTTTGGCTTCTGGTTGAGGACCTGATTGGTGCTTTTGATCAGCGGCCGCAGGCGTTGAAGGAAGTAGATTTGATTCGGGAGAAAGATCCGTTTTGGCTGCTGAGTGAAAAGTGGGTAGGTATGATGCTTTACGTGGACCGTTTTGCAGGTCATTTACGGGGAGTAAAGGATAACATATTCTACTTCGAGGAATTGGGAGTAAACTGGGTGCATATGATGCCTATCTTCTCATCGCCACCTGGGTCCAATGATGGAGGATATGCCGTCAGTGATTACCGGACTGTGGATGAGCGGTTCGGAACCAATGAGGATCTGATCGATCTCCTCTCTGCGTTCCGCAAACTGGGAATCCTCAGTACGCTCGACCTAATCATGAACCACACCTCGGATCAGCATCAGTGGGCTGTGAAAGCCCGAAACGGAGATCAGGCCTACCAGGACTTCTATTACCTGTTTCCTGACCGCAGCATCCCAGATCAGTTCGAACATGGAATGCCGGAAATATTTCCTCATACCTCTCCGGGCAACTTTACCTTTGTTCCTGAACTGGGCCAGCACGTGATGACTGTCTTTCACGACTATCAGTGGGACTTGAACTACACCAACCCCCGGGTGTTTCGGGAAATGCTATCTGTCAGTTTGTTCCTGGCCAATCTGGGGGTGGATATTCTTCGGCTGGATGCGGTTGCCTTTACCTGGAAACGAATCGGAACCACCTGCCAGAATCTTCCCGAGGCCCACATCATCCTGCAACTTCTCAAGGCTTGTGCTCAGGTCGTGGCACCGGGAACAGCCTTTATTGCCGAAGCAATCGTGGCACCCCATGAAGTGATTCGGTACTTTGGAGAAGGAGATGCGCGAGGCAAAGAATGCGACATCGCTTATCATGCCACTTGTATGGCGTTGCTGTGGGATGCTCTTGCAACAGGAGAAGTTCACCTACTGAACAAAGGCCTTAAAGGCATACCAGGAAAGCCCCACCGGACAACCTGGATCAATTATTTGCGCTGCCACGACGATATAGGCTTGGGCTTCGATGAGCAGCATCTGCATGATCTGGGAAAACACCCGGCCAGTCACAAGCAGTTTTTGGTTGACTATTATTCTGGGCGTTTTCCGGGGTCAACAGCCAAGGGGGCACCGTTTGCTGCTAATACAAAAACCGGCGATGCCCGAATCAGTGGCAGTCTGGCCGCTCTCACAGGACTCGAATATGCCCGGGAAACCGGAGATTCACACCTGGTTCAGGAAGCCATACGCAAAGGACTCATGTTACACGCTGTGATTTTGTCTTATGGCGGGTTGCCTCTGCTGTATTACGGGGATGAAATCGGTTTGGGGAATGATTATAGCTACCTGCAAAATCCGGATCAGGCCTACGACAACCGTTGGATGCATCGGCCGGTGATCGACTGGGATCAAGCAGATGAGAGGCATCACCCAGGAACAGTGGAGCAGCAGATGTTTGATGGACTCCGGCGCTTGATTTTGCTGAGACAAGCTTCGCCGGAATTTGCCGACCATAATTCCTGTAGCGTGGAAGATAGCCACAACCAGGCGGTGTTTGCCTTTCTCAGGTGGAATGACTCAGGAGCCCGGACCATGGTGCTGGCCAACATGTCTGCCGTTGATAAGTTTGTTGGTCCTGAGGTATTTAGGAATTGTGGCATTCAGCCGAAGGACTTGCACGATAAAATCACAGGTCGAAGACCGGAGGTGGCGGAAGAAGGGATTCGTTTGCCGTCCTATAAGGCTGCATGGCTCAGCGAAACAACGACATTTCAGGCATTTCAGGTGGCAAAAGAAGTAAAGAAACTTATGGATCTGGAGCTCTGGAAATCGGAATAAGCTCAATCATTGAATTTTTTTGAATTGGAATCATTGTTTTTTTCGCACAATTCATAACTTGCTGAAGCAGGAAGCCAATTTTTGAATATATTGATTGTCAGGGGCTTCCACTTTGAAATTAGTCATGGAAAAGAAAATTCTTGTTTCGAACCTCGACCTGATTACGTCCGAAGAGGATCTGCAAGCCTTGTTCGAAGAGTACGGGGATGTCGAGTCGGCGTTTATCCGTGAAGAACCCGATCCGGACAAAGACACATTCACCGGAGAGGTAGTTATGGCCTTTGAGGACGAAGCTGAAGCGGCTGTTCAGGAGCTGAATGGAGAGCAAATCGACGGACGTTGGCTGTATGTTCGGTTTGTCGAACAGAACATACAAAAGGAAAAGGCCTCCCTGGATCTGGAAGTCCTCGAGGAGGAAATGCCAGATGAAACCTTCGAGGTCATTCAAAAAAAGAAACGGCTGAAAGGCTAATCTTCTAGCACCCCTAAATGGATAATTCTGCTCCCGGTCTGATTGATCGGGTTGATGCTGCGTCCAACGACAATACCGTCACAGGGAGCATGGTAGGTGCGCTTAATATCCCCAAACATATTACGGACAATGGCGATCCTGTCTCCTTTGCGGATTAGGTCTGTGATTTTGGGAAAAATCTCCAGAACTCCGCCGTAGTCGGTGTACATCCAGAAGGATCGGGAGCAAGCGACAGCAGGTTCCTCCGGCTCTACAATGGGATCGGGGAGCATGTCCAGGTCACTCATGAGGTTCAGGCTACCGGTAACTGCCGAGCGGATCATCCCTCGCTGAAATTTGTGAGGGTCGCCGGCTTCTACCGTGATGGAATGAATGCCCATGGAGGATGCTGCACTTCTGAGGGTGCCATCCCCACCAGGATTGTTGACAATGATTTCGGCATTTTGAAGGCTAGCCATTCTGCTGGTGATCTCGTTGCCCATATCTGCCCGGATATAAAAGCTGTTTACCCGGCCAAAACTGGCGGTGTGAACGTCGATCAGGTAGTCGAAGTGGCGGATGATCCGGTCAAGAATCCGATGGGCATAGATTTCACTCATATTCCCATTGGGATTACCCGGCATGAGTCGGTTGAGATCCTGGCTGTCGTTAAAAAAGCGTTGGTTGAGCAGATAGCCAGCAACATTCACCACAGGGACTCCCACGAGGGTGCCACTAAGCTCCTCAATATTCACCGATTGAAAAACTTTCTGGACCACGGGGATCCCGTTTAGCTCATTGCCATGCACGGCAGCTGTAATACCCAAAACCGGTCCGTCCTGCTTGCCTCTAGCTACCATCACCGGTATCAGCACAGGCTGCCCCATGCCACTGGATACAATTCTTACCCAAAACCTGCTGATCTGGCCAGCCACAAACGTCTCAGGATACAATTGCTTAATTATTGGAACTTCTCCCTGGGTTATCATTTTTTCAAGGTCAATTCTGCAAGCTCACCCATCAGGGCTTCATCCGGGTTGAGAGACCGAAATAGTCTCTGTCTAAACTTTCCTTTCTGATTGATCATTTGCTGGGCGAGTTTATCAATGGCGACCACAGACAAAAGCGTCTGAATATACGCATCAATCAGGTCATCTACCGATGTGCCCAGCTTGTTGAAGTCTTTTCTATCCATCATCATCAAGCGGGTGCTGTCGGATGAAAAGCTGCCATCCCGATTGTCAACCGATAGGTTGGTGCCCAGCATATCCCAGGATTCAGTTGCGGAATTGATTTCGTCTTTAAGCGGAGACCGAGCCCTGCGGGCATACACCGCCAGAGGAAGGATGCCTCCTTTGGTCCATTGGACCATCATCCTCAGGTCTGCCACATAGGTGTTGCCTCGCTTGTCGGGCATGGTCCCGATGTGATAAAAAGTGCCTTCGCTGGTCCGGGAGCTCCAGTGGTAGTTTCCAATCAGGCTCTGCACAATAAACATGTCGTAAGCAAATTCCATCTCCCGAAAAGCCTGCCATTCATCCTGGTGGACGATGGTAAATACACCTTGTCCGGCGTTGGAGTAGGGGACTTTCACTACGGCTTGCCCTCCCATCTTATTCAGCCAGAGTTCAACCTGATTTTTGGGAACGTCCCAGATGGTTTCCGGTGTGAGAATTTTTAGCCCGGATTCCTGAACCTCTGCATTGAAAAAATCATAGGCTTTTGCGGCCATCATTTTGTTTCTCCCACCTGCCAGGCACCCCAGAATTGGATTGAGAATAAGGGTGCGTGTAGTAATCGGGATCCTGTTCCAGGGTTTTTGGGTCACATATCGGAAAGCAGCCCGGACTGGTATCCATTCACGATCCGGGGTTCGGATCTCCATCACCCCGTCCACAAACCTAACGGGCGGATCCTCATCATGGGCAAAAAACGGCACGAACCACACCGCCTCCTGAAAATGGTCTGCCATGGCAGCTGCATAACCGGAAGCTTCCATCTGGTTTTTGTCATAAATCACCGCGAGGGCGCCTTTGACCTTGATCCTGCGTTGGCGCAGAATAGGGGCAAAGGTATCAGCGATGTATCGCCGGTAGCCGCCCTGCTCGTTGGTTTCGTCGAGCAGGGGCATAGATTTTTGCCCGGAAGGACATGAGTTGGTTTCAATAACCACCATTTTTCGGTTGCCCTCAGCATCTGTTACATGGAACAAATCCGCTCCGGCATGAAGCAACAACTTTGGCTGATAGTGAATGAGATTAGCCAGGACATGTTTGTCCACCTGTGGGTGGAGATGACAATACCGGTTGATGATAGCCTCCGGATCCATTCGAAGGAAGTAGGCGACCATCGGATGGATCTGGGCATTTTGGGCCTTAAGATACCAGTGTTGCCCCGGATCAAAGGTTCCAGGGAAAATGGATCGAGATTCGGCAGGTTGGAAAGTACTCATATCGCGAAGCGTGTTTCAGGATTTTCCATTGGGCGGCAAAGAATGAGAAAAAACATCTTGGATCAAACAGGCAGAGTGAATAACATCCAAAGACAATTGTTTTTCCCTGTCAAATTTTTCTATCATTGGGTAAGATTCCGGATGACTATGAACCCTGCTTTACCCCAAACCCACATCATCATTGGTGAAGATAACCCTGCCGATTCGAGGCTTATTAGCCTCTGCCTGGAAACCTGGGAGGAGCGATTTGATATTTCCTGCTTCCCCGGTGGGAGAAGGCTTCAAACCTATCTTCAGACAAATGAACCGGCCCCCATTCCAACCATTATTTTCCTGGATTTTTTCCTGCCCGAAATGGATGGCCCCCAACTGATGAAATGGATTCGGCAGGAGTCTGCCTGGGCCCACACTCCTGCCGTCCTGATGTCGGGCTCTTATCTGGAAGAAGTGATGAAACGCAGCTACGAGTTTGGCGGTAATTATTTTCTGGAAAAATCGACGGATCCAGAACAGTTTTTCAGAGAGATCAACGGCATTGTTGGATTTCTGCTTCGTTACACGCCTACTCTGGCACCTCAATCGAATCAATCATGACCATCAGCCTGATTGCTGCTCTCTCCATGAACCATGTCATTGGCCAGGAAG
>CAZLKP010000086.1:0-13561 GCA_964560095.1 uncultured Bacteroidia bacterium | reverse complement strand
GCTTTATCGGATAAAACAAGAAGTAAAATATTTCAAATATGATGCGTCAGCCCTGCCCTCATTCCCCCTCCTAAGGCGGATCAACGACCCTCTCCTTCTCCACAACCCATTGCACAGGGGGATGATATTATTCTGTAGCCCCCTGGGTCATCCTCTAGCGGCCCTCCCGCGGCGGGTTACCGCCTTGATCCTCTCTATTTCCACACCCTATCGCACAGGGGGATTTTTTCGGCTGCAAAGATGCAAAAGGCAGCTTAGAAATACATCCTCTGTTCTTCTTTGGGGCGTACGATGGGCTCCTTGGACACAAATTCAATGTCCAATTCTTCCCAGGATCCACCTGGCGAGATTTTCAGCATCACCGACTGATAGGGCCTGAACTCGAATTCGTGCGTGATCTTGTGCCCATTCGCATGGATCGTCAGTGGGAGGAAGTCTGATTTTTCCATCAGACTTTGGCCGGAATAGACCGGATAAGCAAGGCCTTTGGCTGGCATCTGAGCTAGGAACAGGTAATGGGTTCCGTCATCTTCTACCCGGCACCAGTAGTCCGGGATGCTGTCTCCCTGAATTAAAGGAGGATGCCCCACAAGGGCCTGGAAATCATCTGATACATTCTCAAGGGATGTCAATTCCAGCAACAGGTCGTCAAACATCTCAGATTTTTTTATTCCCGGCTGTATTGGGTTCCGTTTCAGACAGACCGGAAGACCTTTTTGTGCCAGCTCTACGACCCTTTCCAGGGAGCGAATGTCCATGTAGTTAACGTCGATATACAGCATGGAAAAAACAGCGTCTCCCGCCACCAGCCTGCCATTTTCCCAGATTGCTTCCCCCAGAAAATGCCGGTTAATCCAGAGAGGATGATACCCTTCGGTTTCTTCCGGTGGGGAAACGTAACGCATCTCATATTCACCCCAGACCCAGACCCGGCGACGCTCCGGTGGATAGGCTCCCTGCATCACGCCATCTTCATAGGGAATGTACACCGCTACATCACTGTAGGTTTTGCCCTGTTGCATGATGCTGGATACCTTTTCCATGTAGGCATTGAAAGCTGGTAGGTCTGGTTCCAGACTACCACCCGGGCCGAAGTAGGTGGTGGCAAAAAAGTCGATACTATCCACGCCGGCCGGGTTGTAGGGCATCCCGTGATAAACATGCTGGTTCACCCCCTGGGCAAACATCGCATCAGCGACCATCTTCAAGTCTGCGGTTTGCTCCTCGCGCAGATAGGTCGCCGGAAATCCATACATACAGGTGAAGGTCTCGCTGGAGACCATGTATTTGGAAGAGAGCGCAGCTGCAGAACTCACGATTCGGGAATAGTTGGGATTATTAAGCATGGATTCAGTTTCAGGAATATCCACGAGGGAATAGGTCGTCATGACATCTGTCGGCGAGGCCAGGCATTGCACACGTGACCAGGCACCAAGCTCCCGGCAGGTTTCGACATAGGGTTTGTAAAAGCCATTGGTGACATATTCATCCAGGTGAAGCATGTAGTCATAGCGTACATCGGGAAAGGAATCAAGCCCCTGCTCCATATAGGGAACGATGTCATAGCCGAAGGTTTCATGGAAGGAATCCTCGAAGCCGTCCGTCCAGATTTTGTTGGTGAAATTGAGTTTAATTTCCCAGGAATCGGTGAATAAGGCAGAAGTTGAGCCTTCCAAAGCCTCAGAAAGTGCATTTCCTACCGGCTCGGCAAAAGTCTGGAAAGCCATACTATCAAGGTGATCAATCACCAGAAAGGTATCGGGCCATGCCCAGGAGAAGGTCAGGGTCTGGCGAAAGGAGGTGTCGCCATATATTTTGGTGCTGAGTTCCGGGGTGATGTTGTGCCCAGCTACAGGCCAGGCACTTCCAAAGGTAAAGTCACAGGCCAGCCTAATGGAATCGGCATATCGCTTAGTAAAAGCCACCATGTCTGACCATTCCTGACTGAGCCATTCCTGGGCGCTGGTATCGACGGGATAGTGACGGTCATAATTGCGCTCATACATCCGCTGATAGCGATACAAGGGGTAGACCCAGGCGATTTCAACGCCGCCAAAATTGTTTTTCTTCGCCCAATCAAGCTGATACCGAATGTCATCAGGCTGAATATCTGTGGCAAACCACCACCAGCGGATAAATGGCTTGGACGTAGGATAAAATTCGATCCGATCTTCGGTCGATTGGCCATATTCGGTACAGCCCGAAAGCATCCACACTAGCCCCAGTGCCAGCGCGGATATGACAGTCAGTTTCTTCATTCTCCGAAAATAAGGAATGAATCACGAACGGACACGAAACAAGATTGTCCGGGAATTGTATTTTTGCCTGAAAATCACATGGAATGATAAAAGGTGCATGGCTCTTGGCAGGAACATTGGGTGGACTGATCTGCGGGTGGGCATTGGGATATCTGCGCCTTCCGTATATCCGACAAAATCTAGGATTTTATGTCGGATTGCTTACTGGGATGGCCCTCCTGGCTCTTGTCCTGATCATCAGGCGATCTATTCAGGCCAAAGAAAAGCCAGGCAGATCCTTTCTCATTTCCGGTGTTTTTCTGGCTAGCGTATTTGGCCTGGGGATTTTGGGAATCTTTATCCAGTCACAAAGACTTCAACAGCGATATACAGACAAGGAACTGCAGATCCGGCGAGATTTTATTCTGAATCATCAGCAACAACAGCAACATCTGGCCAGCCTGATGATGGATTTTCTCTGGGATGTTCGGCAGGAGCTACAGGAAAATCCGGCACGGAAACTCAGAGATACCACCATTTCCCGCATGGCGCGGATCAGTGAATCTTTTCAACCTTATCTGAGGCTGAATGAGGGCGGATCAGATTCCATTCTGGTGAGCCCGGAGCGAGGCCAGTTGATGGAAGCGGTCCTGAGTATGGAGATGGATTCTACTACATTTTCCCTCATCCGAAAACGTGTAACATTTGCCCATGCAGAGCTTTCGGGATTGTCCCTGAAGGGGATAGATCTGAGCCATGGAGACTTCAGAAGTGCCAACTTTCGGAATACCCAACTGACCGGAGGAAGTTGTAGAAATTGTGATCTGAGGCGAGCTAATTTTACAGGCGCCATCCTGAATCGGGTTGATTTCACTGATGCTGACATGCGTCGGGTGGTCTTTCACTGGACCGAGGCAAAGGAATCCATCTTCAGACATACATATCTCGATGGCGCTGATCTTTCCCATGCGGTCCTCAGTAGATCAGATCTCAGCGAATCCATCTTTCAATGGGGGGAAATGGGCGGAGCCAATCTGACGGGCACAACTGCAACAGAAGTAGATTTCATGAAAACGGGAATGAAAGGTGTCATATTTGCCCGAACCAATCTCACCAATTCCAATATGCGACGCACTGATGTAGCACAGGCATCTTTCATGGATGCCATCCTTGATGGCGTTTCTGTAAACGAAGGAAACTGGATTCAGTTGCTCCAAACATGGTCTGTCAGCGGCGCAAATGAGATCAATGCCCGATATTCGGTAGAACCAGATACGGTCGTCCGGTATCAAAACTCCCAATACATCCTTCTCAGAAGGAGTGATCTGGTGGATTGATCAACCAACAGCCATGAGATCTTCGGCATCATCACTCCTGCATATAATCCAGGACAAAATTGAGTTTGTCTGTAAATCGAACCACGACTGTATCTTCTGCTCTGAAAGGTTCAAATCCGATCTTGAGCCCTCTGGCATAGTAGGCCTGGATATCATTGAGATAATCCCTCAATTGTTCTCGGGTCCACCGGGTTTCTGCATGAATGCCGTATTTTTCTCGCAGGGCTAATCCCAGTTCCTGGCCCCATTCGTTGTTTACGATATCAACATAGTTATCAACGGCATTGGTATTGGGGTCTGTGAGCTGTTCAGGGCGAAATACACCGGAGATCAGTTCTGGCATGGCATTGCGCTCATGGACATCTGCGACGAAATCAGCCAGTTCTTCTGAATAAAGGGTAGCGATAAAGGCCTGGGCGGTCACATGGTTAAAGGTGTTCAGAAACCCCTTTTCGGAGGAATCTCTTTCGAACCTGAAGGCTTGCTCAGGCGTATTGATATGCTCCACCATACTAGCGGCGAGGTCGAAAAAGGCGGGGTCCCCTTCGCCAAAAAAATCCTGGCGCCACCTCGAAAGAATGAAGATGCGTTGCAGGTAGGGGCGATTAGTGACAGCGTAAGGTGACTTCAGCCCCAGATCCAGTTTATCTCCCAGGTCACCGACATAGGCATCAAGAAAATCTCCCTCATCAACCCCCCAGGTCAGTAGGCTTACAACCTGCTTGCCATTACTGCAATGCGTGAGACGAACCAGCGAATCCTCCCTGCTCACTTCTTGTCCGGAAGCAGGATAATACTCCATGCTTACCACCTGCCCCAATTCGTCCAGGGACTCAAACCGAGATGCCAGAAGTACACCTTCAATCCCTGCCCATGGGGCATCAGAATCCCTTTCATCTACAGGATCCACAAAATCACAAGGCTGGGTGGTTTCATCCGATAATGGGTTGGATGAACAACCAACCTGAAACCATGCGAGTGACACCAAAAGAACAACCAAAAGCCACCTTATATTTGTGCCTTGAATTTGAATCATGATCTTTGACTTCAACGCTGATGAGCAGCACCAACAGAATTTTTTCAATATTTGTTCCTTTGCCTGATTCAAAGCTTCTGTATGATGTCTAACCCTAGGTTCATCCTGACCTTATTTCTCATTCTGCCATTTGCCCTGAAGGCACAAGTATACAACATCCGTGATTTTGGAGCGATCCCGGACGGAACAACCCTCAATACGACATGCATCCAACAGGCCATTGATCGTGCTTCTGAGCAGGGCGGCGGCAGGGTATTGGTTCCGGCCGGGCAATTCCTCTGCGGAAGTGTAGTATTAAAATCTGGCATTGATCTTCACCTGGCAGAAGGCGCCATCCTACTGGGGAGCACCAACCCCGAGGACTACGTGACCATTAACCGATGGAAAGCCCTAGTGATGGCTGATCAGGCCAGGGATGTCTCGATTTCGGGATCAGGCACCCTGGATGGGCAGGGGGCAGAGCTCGCCCTGAATATTGATAGCTTATTTTATATCGGACAAATAGACAGCTCGAAGTACCAATTGGCTGAGCGTCGGCCACTGGCTCCGTTGAGGCCGCAGGTAATTGAAATGGTTCGATGCCAGGATGTGCATATTTCGGGAGTGAGAGTCAAGAATGCTGCCTGTTGGGTGCAAACCTATGATCTGTGTGAGGATCTGCTTATCGAAGATATACGGGTGGAAAGCGATGCATACTGGAACAATGATGGCATGGACATCATTGACTGCCGGCGGGTAATTATCAGAAATTGCTTCGGGAACTCCTCCGACGACGGAATCTGCCTGAAGTCCTATGCGTACGCCAAAGATGGCAGCGAATACTGTGAAGACATACTAATTAAGAACTGCACGGTGCGATCCAGTGCCAGCGCGGTCAAGGTTGGGACAGCTTCATATGGAGGATTCAGGAATGTTGTGATTCGAGACATCCGGGTGTATGACACCTTTAGGTCTGCCATTGCCATAGAGGCTGTCGATGGAGGGTTTCTCGAGAATGTGCTGGTCGAGAATATCCATGCTGTCAATACCGGAAACGCCATCTTTATCCGCCGAGGAAAGCGACACCCGCGTCGGGATCCGGGGATTATGAAAGACATTGTCGTCCGAAATGTATTCGTAGAGGTTCCCTTTGGGATCCCGGATGAGCATTATAAAATTCGGGGGCCAGCTCTTCCTTTTTTCCACAATATCTTTCCCTCCTCCATCACGGGAGTTCCGGGATTTCCGGTGGAGAATGTCCATCTGGAAAACATCGAAATTCGTTATCCCGGCAGAGGTAACCCCGCTTTTGCCCACCTCCCTCTTTGGCGGGTGGATCAGGTACCCGAACAAATTGATCACTATCCGGAATTTTCCATGTTTGGCGAGCTACCGACCTGGGGATTCTATGTGCGGCATGTGGAAGGATTGCAAATGAAGAATATCCGATTGTCGATCAGGGAGGCTGATTACCGGCCTGCTATGGTACTGGATGACGTCACACGAGCCAGTATTGACGGGATGACCATAGAAGGTGATTCCAAAGCCCAGCCTGTTTATCAACATCAGAGCACGGAGGTCATCATCCAGGATGTCTTTTCCAATGATTGACCCATTCTCACTCAATCAGTAATTTCCCCTGGTAGAGGTTATTTTCCATTTCCACCACAACCTGATATAAACCACCTGGAAGTGATGGTAGCTGAATCGTAGAATGCCCCACGGCGAGTGGGCCACGCCATACGGTTCGACCGTCCAAAGCGTACATCGTCACGGTTGCCTCCAAAAACCGATCCGGCAACTCCATATGGACCCGATCCCTGGCTGGATTTGGGTACATCGTTAACGGTCTGGCCAGAGACCGCTCTATATCCAATCCAATTTGAAATACATCCCGGAGGCTATCGGCATAGCTGACATTGGAAACAACCTGCACAGTGCTATCCTGCCCCGAAATAGTCACCTGAAGCAATGACCCGGGATGATCGGGCGAATACCAGTTGTAGTTTTCCTGCATCGGGATCGCAAACCCAAATTGAATGGTATCCAGTGCAACAGAGTCTCGCCCGGAAACCCAGCTATGTACCCGCACCGAGGCAAAGTTTCCGAAAGGGGTTTGCAACTGACCATCAGCATCGGCTTGCCAGATCCGCTTCCGTGACTGGGAATAGTACAGCAGGTTGGGCACATCCAGGGTGGCCGTGGAAACGGAAGAGTCAGATGCCCCAACTGAAAGAGGAAAAGTAAATACTGTATCCGTGGGGTTATTCACCAACGAGATCGGAATTCCGGAGAGGGTTCCTCCAAAACCCAGATTGACATAAGCGCCTGAACTTGATTGGTAGACTTGATACCCGGAGCCCAATCCGAATCCGGCAACCGAATCAGGGGTTTCGATATACAACGCCAGATTGGCTGAGAATGGAAAGAAAATCCGGATCTGAATCGGCACGGCGTTGATGCTG
Organism: uncultured Bacteroidia bacterium; assembly: GCA_964560095.1. Taxonomy (GTDB): domain Bacteria; phylum Bacteroidota; class Bacteroidia; order J057; family J057; genus JANQTF01. The sequence continues at coordinate 6,507 of CAZLKP010000086.1, read as the reverse complement.
ACAAAAGAGTCTGTGCGCTGGGCAGCCGGATTCAAAAAGTTGTAATCAAAGGTCAGTCCAGACCCCTGGGAAGCACTCACATCGGTCAATGCCGGAAAGGTATCCGAAATACTGTATCGGAGAAGGTCCCCGGGTGAAGGCAGATCGCTAGATTGGACGGTAACCTGAGCCTGAAGGGACATGCCCAACATAAAAAGTCCAGAAACCAGCAATAATGTATGACGTTTCATAAGTCTTGGTGTTGAAAAATGGTTGGAATTGGCCAGTTAGAATCTGAAGGTGAAGAAAATATTCAAAATATTCCATCTCATCTCCCAATATCTATCCTTCAGCCGCTCGAAAATATTCAGGAAAAAACAGTATATTTAAGCTTGGTTTATTTTATCCGCAAAGGCTTAGCGGCAATTAATAAACAATTCGCTTGTTTCGTTTGAGTACCCCTTTTCTATGCGTTTAGTTGATCCGGCAATACCATTTCGGGTCCTGTATTCAGCCTACCACCATGAGTACCTTGGCTACCTCATATCGGCGCACTATGTGCAGTTACTGCCGAGCGGGGAGCTTTCCTTGATCCACCAGCGAGCCTATCCAGATAACCTCATTACCTTTCAGTCCGGCCTCAGGGATGGCGACGAAGAGCTGATACGCCAGCTGGATGAAATTACGCCCAAAAGAATTGTCAAGCAATTTGGTGGTAACCCCAGAGATGAACATGCCTTCTTCACCAAAAAGTTTGAAGGGGAAATCAAGAAGCTGACCGCCAGCTACATCAAAAAAAGACTCGGCAAGATCATTGGCCAGATTCCGCATGATCGATTTTACGTTTCTGCTAATGATGGGTATCCGGCCAAAGCCCAGATCACCATTCTGGAAGACAAAGCCTCCATTCTGTTTCATTTCAAACGAAAAGAAGACATAACCCGCTATCACCCGACAGTGAAACTCCGAGGAGAACTCCTGCCGCTTCAGGATACCCGACCGACCATGCTCTGCGATGATCCCGCATGGCTGCTCAATGGCCAGGAACTTTTCACTTTTGATCCCCCTGTAGAGGGAAAGCGACTGATCCCATTTCTCCGTGGCAAACCGTTTATCGTGATCCCCAAAGAGCGAGAGCAGGAATTCTTCCAGAAGTTTATCTCACAAATTGTCGAACGGTATCCGGTAAGAGCCAAAGGGTTTGAGATCATTGATGTGCGGGAAGTGCCAGCGTTTATCTTCCGTGTGGAAGAAAACAAAGGGGAGAGCTTTTCCTTTCACCGGGAGGTTGAATACGGTGATTTTTCATTTCCCATTGAAGAGGAGGGATCCATCCGGGTATTTACTGAATACGACGAGGACCAACCACAATTCTACCGTGTCCATCGCCGACCGGAGGCTGAAAAGGAAATTAAGACGTTTTTTGAAGGCATTGAGCCCAACCCTCACAGCTTGACTCCTTGGGAATACGTCGCCAAAGAGGATGGGCTGTCCTGGTTGGCCGGATACACAACAGCTATTTCAGAACAGGGGATCCGAATCAAGCAGGAAAACGACGAAGGAAAAATTCACTTTGACACGCCTGAAATCGTCCTGAAGACCAATGAATCAGGTGACTGGTTTGACATCAAAGCGATCGTCAAAATCGCCGGGTTTGAAATTCCATTTGTCAAATTCCGGAGCCATATTCTCAAGCAACAACGTGAATTCAAACTTCCGGATGGGAATATCGCGATCCTCCCGGAAAGCTGGTTTTCTGATTACCGGCACCTACTCGAAATTTCTGAAGCAAAAGAAGATGGCGCCCTGGCTATCAAAAAATATCAACTGCCGCTTCTGAACTTTCCTTCCCAACAAGCTCAAAATGGCAAAGGAAAACTCCTCGATGCACTCAGGAATCACGAAAAGATCCCGCAAATTGATCCTCCTGCTGGTCTGGATGCAACCCTGAGAAATTACCAGCTCGCAGGGCTCAGCTGGCTTTGGTTTATGAAAGAGCAGGGAATGGGAGGAATTCTGGCCGACGATATGGGACTGGGAAAAACCCTTCAAACGCTCGCTCTACTACAGAAAAACAAAGAGGCAGGTAGCGAATCGCCTTCTCTGATTGTGTTGCCGACCTCCCTCATCCAAAACTGGCAAAACGAAGCCGCACGGTTTACACCCAATCTCCATGTGCATGTCTATACTGGGGTTTCCCGCTCCAAAGACCTCTGTTTGTTTTCTGAGGCAAATATCATCCTCACTACCTATGGCATCGTTCGGCAGGACATTGATCAGTTGAAAAAGTTCCCCTTCGATTATATTGTTCTGGATGAAAGCCAGACCATCAAGAATCCGGATTCTAAAACCTCCAAAGCGGTGCGAAAGCTCATCGCAAAGCATCGGCTCTCGCTTACCGGAACACCGGTTGAGAATACGGTCATGGATATCTGGTCGCAAATGGCATTTCTGAATCCGGGTCTGCTGGGAGGAGAAAACTTCTTCAAAAAGTTTTATGTCCATGCCATTGAGCGGGACAAGGATGCCAAGCGCTCAGCCAAACTGCGTCGGATCATTTACCCTTACATCCTTCGACGGCGAAAAGACCAGGTAGAAAAAGACCTGCCAGACCGTATCGAGAAACTCCACTACTGCGAGATGGAAAAGCGGCAGCAGGATTTTTACGAAGAAACCCGGTCCAGCTATCGCAACTATTTGCTCGATCTGATCAACAAAGACAACTGGAAACGAAACAAGCTCAATATTCTCACTGGGTTACAGAAACTCCGCCAGATTGCCATTCACCCTAAGTTGGTGGAAAAAGAGGATTTCAAACTCAAGGATTCTGGCAAATATCAGGAGGTGAAACGACTGCTCAAGCAAGTCATCTCCAAGCCGGATTCCAAGGTGCTGATCTTCTCCCAGTTTGTGAAAATGCTGGACATTCTCCGCGCAGACCTGGATAAAGAAGGCATTGTATACAACTACATTGATGGTGCCACCAAAGACCGACAGGGGCAGGTGGATTCCTTCCAGACCAATGATGATATCCGCGTCTTTTTGATTTCTCTGAAGGCGGGGGGCGTCGGTTTGAATCTCACCGCTGCAGATTATGTGTTTATTCTTGACCCCTGGTGGAATCCCGCTGTCGAAAACCAGGCCATCGACCGGTCCCACCGGATTGGGCAGGACCGAACTGTCTTTTACTACAAGTTTATTACCCAGGACAGCATTGAAGAGAAGATTCTGAAACTTCAGCGGGACAAAGCCAGCCTTTCCGATGATCTGATTTCGGTGGATGAGGATATCTATAAATCGCTGGAAGCCGCCGATTTGGAAGAACTCTTTCAGGTGTAGCGCCATGCCATATTGGTTGTTCAAGGCAGTGCCGTAGGAATATCTGCCTCACTACCAACCAAATAGATGGGAACAGTTTACCCAGGAGATGGCGGATAGATCTCCGATGAAAACCCTGGGGTACATGGGCATTTCACTTCTTCCCGGCCAACAAAGAACCCTCCCAGATCCTAAAAAACCCATTGCCACAACTCCCGGCATAGGTTTTATCGAAGATCCAGATTTCTCCAAATCACAAGCGAACCTCCGAGTACTTGCAAGTCCCCCCCGCGGCAGCTTTTTTTACAGCATGAAAGGGGAGATTCCCGCATCATCCATATTCAGACGCCGATCACCGTTGTACCTGGCGGTCGGAGCCACAGGCATTTTTGTGGTCTGGGCCATTTTTAACCTGAACCTACCGCTGTTTTGGGATGAGATCGGTGTGTATGGCCGGGGCATTTTTGCCATGATCGATAACAAAGTAAGCCTCCATCCTGATGCCCTGCCTCCGGATATTTCGCGGGGACATCCTTTGTTGTTTACGTATCTCATCGCCGGATGGACAAGGATATTTGGGGTGGGAATTGTGTCTATGCGAACAGCCTCCCTGGTGGTTTCTATTATTCTGCTGGCAGTGACTTTTTGTTGTGTTCGGCAAAAACATGAAGCCCTGAATCCCATTCCAGGATTGCTCGTGCTGATTCAGCCCATCTTCCTGGCACAATCAACCCTTATCCTTCCGGAGATGATGCTAACTATGTTTACCATGATCGCGGTGGTGGCATTTCTCCGCCGAGCCCACTGGCTTTTTTTCCTTGCCGGTTCAGCCATGATTCTCACCAAGGAAACCGGGATTGTGTTGGTGGCGGGATTCGGGCTGTATGATGTCGTCTCTACCTGGTTTCAAGAAAAGCGATTGTTCCGGACCCGGTTTGTGTATTGGGCATTGCCGGTGATTCCCTATGCGATCTTTCTGCTGGTTCAAAAGCAAACGCACGGATGGTATTTTTTCCCCTATCACACAGATGGGTTTCAATTGGCTGGCCCGGCCATTGAGCGCAACCTGAAAGACTTTCTCTCCTTTATCTTTCTCAAACAGGGCCGCTATCTCTGGTTGATTCTCCTGGCTGGTATCGCCGTTTCACGTTTGATAAAAAAAGATTCAGAAGCCATACCAACATCCGGGCAGGTCTCTATCAACGGGCTGCTTTTGATCCTTTCGGGGATCTATCTGGCGTTTTACTCCACAACCTACTACATGAACCGCTACATGCTGGTAGTGATCATCATGGTAGCAATTGTGCTGGGAAGAAGCATGGTGCCGATTATCAGAATCTGGTTTAAGAGCCGAGACCGGATGGTGCTCATGCCACTCATGTTGATCCTGATCGTGGTGCAATTAAGCTTTCTGAACTCGCGCACATTTAAGTACGACGAAGACATGGCCTACAAAACCTACGTAGAGGCACAGCAGGAGGCCATCGATTTTTTCCTGGAAAAAGAGATGCATCAGGAAGGCTTTCATGTGGGGTTTCCCCTGGACTTTGCCCTGCTTGACCCACGCTACGGGTATCTGCCTGATTCGATGGAGCGCATGCTCAATTATGAGGTTCGAGAAAGCACCAAACATATCCTCAACATTGTGCCCCCAGGCAATATCAACAATCCTCAGGAGCTCCCGATTGAGCAGGACAGCACCTGGCGGCATGGCTATGCGGAGATTCGGTATTTTGTTATGGGAGGCAAATAAAATTTTCCTACTTTGCAATTGCACTAGGTTTTCAAGGGCAATAGCCTGCGAAACGAAAAGGGAATCCGGTGTGAATCCGGAACAGTTCCCGCTGCTGTAAGCTCCTTTTCAAAGCTTGTATCACCTCTCTGCCACTGTCACATTGATGGGAAGGCCATACAAGCCGGAGTAAGTCAGAAGACCTGCCTGGTGTCATGGGTTCGTAGCTTTCGGGATAAAAGCGCAGAATAAGACATGACAAGAACTTCCACATATCGCCATTTGGCTTCATGCATGTATCCGTAGAATCGCCTGCGGATAAATGCTTCTTTCTTAAAGGATTGTGTCTCCACACATGAATGAATAACCATGCGTGATTGTCTGTCTGGTTCTCTCCGGAAGGTACCGCTTATGCGTTGCACCAAAACTCCGGAATATGAAACGAAGCCTGACCTACCTGCTGATCCTGATCGTCTTCCTGCCAGTTTTGACGGGCCAGCAGGAGCAGCAGCTCGATACCATTACCATCACAGATCGGCGTTTGGAATTGCTGCGCCACGGGCATCGCGTGGTGTCCATCGACTCTGCGACAAGGCAGATCTGGCAATCTGGAAACTTGGCAGACTTACTGGCCGCGGAGTCGGACGTTTTCATTAAACACTATGGTCTCGGCAGCCTCGCCACAACCTCCCTTCGCGGTGGTGGTGCTGCCCACACCGCCTTCATCTGGAATGGCTTTCGAATCCAATCTCCTATGAACGGCCAAAATGACTGGTCACTGCTGCCCGTGTTTTTTCTGGATCATCTTCGGGTGCAGTATGGGGGATCTGCCTCCATGTATGGAAGCGGATCGGTGGGAGGAGCCATCCACAGCAACAACATGCCCCAACTCGGGCAGGGCCTGAAAATCTCCCTACACGAAGCCATTGGAAGCTTCGGCTTTGTCCAGCACGGGCTAGATGCCGGATACAGTGACACCTCCTGGTCGGTAAGGAGCCGGTTCTTTCATCGCACGGCCGACAATGATTTTACTCTGCCAGGCTCAGGCTTCCGACAATCCAATGCTGCTTTGCAACAAACTGGATGGCTGGGCGAAGGAAGCTGGCAGGCCAGCAGGCGGGACCTTCTTCAAGTCTGGGCCTGGGCCCAGCAAAGCGAACGCCAGATCCCTCCTACCCTAAGTGCTGAGCAGTCATTCGCCAGCCAGCAGGACGATCACCTTCGGCTGGCCGCCGACTGGACCCATCAGCGCGAGCATGGAACACATACGGTTCGGACTGCTCTGAGCAGCGAATCCCTGCTGTACACAGATCCTGTGGCTGATCTGACATCTGACAATCGCTCCAGGCAGTGGATGCTGGAAGCAGAATCGACCTGGTTGCTGGGCCGTAACCAGGAGCTGCAGGCCGGGGTTCATCAATTGTACCAACAGGCCCACGCTGATGGATTCGCAGGAAGCAAACCCCAACAATATCGGC
>CAZLKP010000085.1:8365-13653 GCA_964560095.1 uncultured Bacteroidia bacterium | reverse complement strand
TTGAGATCGATGAAAAAAATTAAAATCAGAATGGGAGCTATCTTATCCGAATTGTCTAATTCATCTTGAAAAATAGGAAATTCGATAAGGCTTTTTGGGTGAAAAAGCACTGAGAGCATGCAACAGTTTATCAGATTCTTCCGGAGAAAAAAATGCTGTTGCCTGCTGTTTCCCTTCCAACACCAGCCTGCGATTTGGGGTTCGCTGCTCTGCCAAATCGTAGTGAGCGATCGCCTCTTGCGGGCGCCCCTGTTCCATCAACCAGTCGGCATACAACTCATGGGCCGGCTTCACAATGGTTGGCGGTCCGTATTCGTAATCAGTTTCGCTCTCCAATCTGACGGCTTCGCTAAGTTTTTGCTCTGCCAGTTGGATGTCGGTTTCCAGTGTTGCGACCAGGGCTTCCAGTTCCAGTTGAATAACTCCGGCGACATTGATATCAATTTGTGTAGGACTGAGTCCGTTGGCGGGAGTGCCACAGGAAGAGGTAGCACCTTCCACAAGAGAATTCTGTGCTCTGGTTCGTGCCGCTTTGATATCCTGTATGGAAGCTTTGAGTGTTTCTCGATCGTTCTGGAAGAAGGCCCGGTATCCTTGGGTGAATGCCTCAATGGCCTGAAGGCTTGCCCTGAGATCTCCGGTTTCGACCTCTTCATGCAGAAATGGAGATTCCCAGTCCTGGGTAAAGACGGCATATGTACCAATCATTCCTACTAAATAGGCTCTTGCCGGAATGCTGGGCGTTTCCTGGGCATATCGAGTCATGTCTTCCATGATCTGGTCCACTTCTTTCAGGCGGTTGTGTTGAAGCAATCCATACATTAGCCAGGCAAGGGCGTGGTAGCTTCTGGCATTGTTGTTCATCTCCAATCGCTCCATTCTGTCAACACTGGCATAATAGGAGGCAAAGTTGGAGGAGATTACTTCGTCCCACATCCCCCGGGCAACAAAAATATGCGAAGGCATGTGCAGGGCATGGGCTGCATCCGGGGCTACCTGCGCATAAGAATTTGCCGCATCCAGCGCCAGATGGGCGTGTTCTGGGTCATCATAGGAATGAATCAGATAATGTAGTGCTCCCGGGTGGTTAGGATTTTCTGCCAGAATGCCGTTCGCGATGGAGGCAGCTTTGCCATAAATCTCAAAATCTCTTCCTTCAGGGACCGATCCAAGGAGAGATAACGCGTATATCGCAGCTACCTCGTGATTGGCAGGGTACTGATCATGAATGCCTTCCATGGCTTTGGCATAGGCCTGCTTCCGTTCAATTCTGGATCCTGATCCAAATAATACGGAGGCTGCCGACATCAGGTCATTTTCCAGCTCAGAAGCGGAAACTTCAGACTCGGCTGACATGTCTTGCCATTTTTGAAGGGCCATTTCAGCCTGATCATAATCTTCCCTGTCCCAGAGGGTATAGTGATAGCTCATGGCCTCTCCCCAATAAGCCATCGGTGCATAAGGATCTCTCTCTTGTGCAGTTCGGAATGCAGTGCGTGCATCCTCATATTCAAATGAATGAAGCAGTAACCACCCCCTCATGAGATCAGGCTCAGCTCCTTTATTGACAGTAAAGGAGATTTTGACTTCACCCAGTCCTTCGTTTCCGTTGGTCGAAGGATCCTGGCAAGAACATAGAGCCCATGTGACGAGCCCAAATAGAAGTATGTACCTTTTCATAGAGAGTGTTAGGCTAAGCAGAATGGATGTCGACATTCCGTAATATACAATCTCCCTATGCCCGTGCCACAATTTTACGGATCTGCTCCAACTGCTGGAGGGACTGTGTACCTTCAGGCTCAGGATCAGGAACTAATTTTTTGGCGTTTTTGACTTGCTCGGGATTTAGTGCGCGTGTTAGGACCTCTTTCATTTCTGTCACGTAGGAAATATTCAGTCCTTCCAGGTATTCCTGCTTGATGTCGGATACGTCCTTTTCATTGTCTTTGCACAGAATCAGGTTGGAGATGCCTGCACGCTTGGCTGCAAGGAGTTTCTCCTGAATTCCGCCAACAGGTAGCACTTTGCCCCGCAAAGTGATTTCTCCGGTCATGGCGAGGCTGGGCCTGACCAGTCGCTGGGTGTATAGGGAAGCCAGTGAGGTGAGCAGGATGATTCCAGCCGATGGACCATCTTTTGGAATCGCTCCGGCAGGAATGTGCAGGTGGACATCCCATCGTTTGAAGGCACCGTTGGGGATGCCGAAATCGTCTGCATAGGCTTTGAGCCAGGTATAGGCCAGCGTGGCCGATTCTTTCATCACGTTGCCAAGCTGTCCGGTCATACTCAGCCTGCCATTGCCGGGAAGCAGGGTGGACTCGATGAATAGGATTTCACCCCCCACTTGCGTCCAGGCCAGGCCAACGCCTACACCGGGTGCGTTGATGGTTTGGTAAGCCTCTTTCTCATATCGGGGAATGCCCAGAAACTGATCCAGGTTTTTGTTGGTGACATTCACCGACAATTTGTTTTTGATCACAATTTCTTTGGCAGCCTTTCTCAGAGCTTCAGAGATTTTTTGGCTGAGATTCCGAACGCCCGATTCCCGGGTGTAGTTCTGAATCATCAGCTGGAGCGCTTTGGGAGACAGTTTAAACTGAGACGCCTTCATGCCATGTTCTTTTCGCAGTCGCGGTATCAAATGCTGCTTGGCGATCTCTAGCTTTTCCTCTTCCGAGTATCCATTGATGTGGATGATCTCCATCCGGTCGCGGAGGGCGGGATGGATGGTAGAGAGGGTATTGGCTGTACAAATGAACATGACATTTGACAGGTCATATTCCACTTCGAGAAAGTTGTCCCGGAAGGTGTTATTCTGCTCAGGATCAAGCACTTCAAGTAGGGCGGATGAAGGGTCACCGCGGAAGTCATTGCCCACTTTGTCGATTTCATCCAGCATGAAAACGGGATTGGATGTGCTAGCCTTTTTCAGACCCTGGATAATGCGTCCCGGAAGGGCTCCAATGTAGGTTCGCCTATGACCACGAATTTCTGCTTCATCACGTGCGCCACCCAGAGAAATCCGGATAAATTCTTTTCCAAGTGAACGGGCGATGGATTTCCCTAGAGAGGTTTTTCCAACTCCCGGAGGACCATGAAAGCAGATGATGGGTGCTTTCTTGTCTGACTTGAGTTTCAGGACGGCCAGATGCTCAAGGATACGGTCTTTGACTTTTTCCAGGCCATAGTGATCATCGTCAAGGATTTTTTGGACCTTGGCGAAGTCAAATTTGTCTTCGGAGTATTGTTTCCATGGCAATTCCAACAGCCACTCAAGGTAGTTGATGACCACGGCATAATCGGGCATGGCAGGTGTGAGACGGGAAAGCCTGGTGAGTTCTTTGACAAACACCCGCTGCACTTCTTTCGGCCACTTTTTGTGTTCAGCTCTAGCCCGGAGGCCTTCCACGTCCGATTCAAAGCCGCCTTCCCCCAGTTCATCCTGTATGGTACGGATTTGCTGGCGGAGAATGTATTCCCGCTGTTGCTTGTCGAGATCCGTTTTGACCTTTGTCTGTATTTCTTCGCTCAGTTCAAGGACCTTGAGCTCATTGCCCAGATACGTCAATACCCGTTCACCCTTGTCTTTGAGAGAATTGATTTCCAGGATTTGCTGCTTTTCTTCCAATTCCAGGCTCAGGTTGGAGGCGATGAAGTGGGTCAGGAAAGCCAGAGTCTCTATGTTGTCGAGAGCAATCTTGGCCTCGGAGGGGAGATTGGGTGAAAGATCAATAATGCGGTAAGCTTCCTCCTTCAGGCTATACATCAGGGCTTTGGTTTCCTCTCCGCTGGGATATTGGTCCACAACTTTGGTGATTTTGGCCCGGAAGTAGGGTTCTTCCTGGATAAATTCATCCACAAAAAATTTATTCCTGCCCTGGATCACAATCGTGACACTTCCATCCGGCATCTTGATCATTTTGAGGATGTGAGCTACTGTCCCCATTCGGTACAGATCATTTTCGGAGGGATCCTCAATATCCAAAGAACGCTGGGCAATTACCCCAAGTCGCCGGTCACCACGGCGATAGACCTCCTTTACCAGCCGAATGGATTTATCTCTCCCTACCGTGATAGGAATGACGACGCTGGGGTAAAGAACCGTATTTTTCAGGGTCAGAATCCCAACTTCCTCAGGTAATTCTTCGTTGATAATGTCCCGCTCTTCCAACGTTGAAATCACAGGAAAGTCTTCCTCAAGAAAGTCCTCATGGTCAAAATGGATCTGATCTATAGATGATTCAAACATATGATTATTCGTTCTACCACTTCATTTAGAACAATGGGCATACCGTTATACAAAATTACGAGAGAATCTGCGCATTTGTCAGATATTTCTCCTGAAATTCAGACCCGACTAGCAAATTGGCAGTTGACTTTTGCTATTTTCATTCCTCTATTTGCGCTCAACGCCAAAGACCAACAAAAATTATGAATGTATCCATTAGTGACGTGGTAGCCATTACCGGACAGCCTGGGTTATATAAGCTGGTGAAAACCAACGATGAAGCGATTGTGGTGGAGTCCCTTGACGAGAAGGCACGCAGGCAGTTGATCAAGGGCAATATGATGGTGTCGAAACTGACGGATGTGAGCATTTACACCGAGGAAGATTCCGAGCCATTGCCCGCGATTCTTCAAAAAATTCATAAACAGTTTGGAACAGAGCTTCCTGTGAAAAAGAAAAGCTCGAATGAAGAGCTGATGCAGTTCCTGGCGAAAGTTTTGCCTGAGTTTGACGCCGACAGGGTGTATCCTTCCAACGTCAAAAAACTCGTGAGCTGGTACACAATTCTGATGCGGGAAAATGTAGATCTCTCTATGGAAGATGAAGGAGATGGATCAGACGCTAAAGAAGAGAATACCCCGGTAGAAAAGCCGACGAAACCTGAAGAGGCATCCGCTGATAAGACGACCAAAAGTAAAGACCAAAAAACCACATCCGGAAAGTCTTCTCCCGAGAAGAAAAAAGACGACAAAGCCGGTGATTAATATTTTTCTATGCCCATACACCCCCTGACAGTTCATTTTCCGGTTGCATTCATGATGCTCACTGCCGGGCTCCTGCTGTGGGGATGGTGGAAGTGGAATCAGGACCCAACCCCCCAACAGTGGGTGTGGCCGATGCTGTTGGTCACCCTGGGCTCTGTATTTGTAGCTGTCATCACAGGACGAAACGAATCCATCGGTCCCGATCCTTCGGGAGAACTGCAGAACATATATCAATTTCACGAGCTGATGGGCTATGGTTTGTTGTGGTCCATGGGATTAATGACTGTTTGGGCATA
>CAZLKP010000085.1:0-8355 GCA_964560095.1 uncultured Bacteroidia bacterium | reverse complement strand
GGAAGATGGAATCGTCGGGAATGGCTGACGTTTTCCCTTGTATTTGTATTTCTGGTGGGTGCGGTCATGGTCAGCGCTCATGCCGGTGGGAAGATGGTATATGAATTCGGAGTTGGGGTTAGGGATTAGCCAAAGGTAAAATATTTCGTGGGTCGGTGTATTTCTAATTATTGAATTTTACAGGGGTTTTAGGTAAATTCTTTTTCCCGTTATTTAACCTAAACACCTCGATATGAAGATGTTATACCCAACTCCCTGATTTTTTATTTACCTGCTTATCCTTGCAGGAACCAGTCTGAATGTTACCCAGACTCCTCCCATCAAATATAAGAGAACTGTACAGCGTATTGTTGGCCTTTCCTCGTGCAAACAATGAAAATGCCATGTTATAACATTCTTATAATCACCTTATTACATCTTTTTCACAACATACTGGATGTTCCAGAGTGAACCATTGGAAATGCTGGTGTCCCTGATTGAAACAGTACTGGTTGCCCGAACAATTTGGGCAAAAGCGCGAAAATGATTTGTTAGAGTGTAGGTATTTTTTGTGTAAAATAATCCATAAACAGAACTATTTTTATATGAGAAATTAGAAGGATCATGGGGAAGTTGACCATCACACCTAAACAACAAGCCGATCTGCAAACTCAGGCCAGGATACTGGTGACAGTCGCTGTCGCGGCCAATCTGCTGTTTGCCCTCATTCTTTCCTGTTTGATGTTATTCGGCGATCAGAAACCCCAGTCCGAAACCGAGGAAAGTCACACGGAATTTCCTTATCAGCAGCCATCTCTGACCAGTTCTAGTTACACTATCCGGACCATGCCATCTCCGGACAAATGGTAAAACCTTTTTTCATTCGTCACGAAGGGATTTGGCCGGATCGGTTGGGGCCAATGACGGGGAGCCCGATGTAGAGGAAGATTTTCCGGGCTGTTCAGGTTTTTTTCTCAAATTGGCCCTCTGATGCACAAGTCGATCAGGGAGAAATATCAGTTGAAGGAAGTAACCTTGTCCCTCTCGGGCCATCAGATCCGTGTAGCTTTTGCCACCAATATTGACGATTTGCTGGAGGCATTGATTGCCAAAGGCGATGATCACGAAGATGTCCGGGACGAGCGGATCCCGTATTTTGCAGACTTGTGGCCGAGCTCTATCGTACTGGCCGAACAGTTGGTAACACATCCGGAATGGGTGAAGGAGCAGGCGGTATTAGAGCTAGGTTGTGGTATTGGGCTGGCAGGCACTGCCGCCGGGTTGGCAGGGGCTTCTTCTGTGCTTCAAACTGATTATTTGCTGGAAGCTATCGAGTTTGCTTCTTTCATTTGGAAGCTGAACCATGATTCTCCTCCCATCACGCGTCTCCTTGATTGGCGCAACCCTGAGGACAGCTTTTCCAGGCCAGTGATTCTGGCTGCTGACGTGGCCTATGAAGAGCGCAATTTCCGTCCGTTGATTCAGACTTTTCGCTCCCTTCTACCTCGGGAAGGCACACTACTGCTCACCGAACCCTCCAGACAGGTAGCCAAACCCTTCGTTAAGATGCTCGAATTTTCTGGCTTTTCTGTCCAGACCAGCCTTCATCCGATATCCTTTCGGGGGCTCAATCATCGTATCCTGCTCCACCGGATCAGGCATGCATCATTCTGATCCATTGAAAAGGCATTTCTGTCTGTTCATCAGCATGATTGAATCATTTGAATCACAATATACTTTCTTGATAATAATACAGCAGGAATTGGAACTATTCTTGTTCAGGAAATTATAATCTGGATTCACCCCCATTTTTTCCTGATGCTCCCATATCTCTGAGTCGATGCAGGCGGTACTGCTGATTACGGAGGATGTTACCATAAGGGACGTTCTTTGCGAAAACACCAGAAACAAACCCAAATCTCTATAATCGACACGTATGTTAGGCATCATTGTATCCCACAAAGAACTACTCGCAGGCTCTTTGGATCAAGGTAAGGTCCAGTGGTTAATCTGGGAGCAGGAGAACCAATGTGTTCTCCCTACCTTAGATCCGGGAAAAACGCTACTGGAAAGGCTGGAAGACATATTCGATCAATCCAGAAAAGCAAGCTGGTTTTCCGGAACGGAAGATTCTCCTTGTCCAGTAGTGGTCACCTCCTGCATGCACGAAGATGTCTCACAGCTGCGGGTTTCGGTCGGTTCAGCCATGCGCACCTTGGAGGTAAAGGACTTTCGTTTGACCCATGTCGATGCGTTTGTGTGGTCCTTTCTGAGTGGGGTAGATGCGCTTCCGGAATCCGGTGAAAAGGCCATGATTCTGGAAGGGCTTGGAAAAGTAGCCATGCTCTATGAACTGGAGCATCGAAAGGGTGTTGAGCTGCCAGCGGTCGAAGAAACCGGAGCAACATATTTGTTCAGAGCGGAAAAAACATCCAGAAGAAAACTCAATGGGATTGGGATAGATTCAGGTAAGGAAAAACTGCTGGCAACCCTTGTGAAAGAATTCTCAGTAGCTGGCATTTCACTAGATGCAGAGACCCAGACCACGCTTGCTGAACAGATTTCACAACAACCCCTTCCTTCATCATTCACCCTTTCCCGCGAAACAGGGAAAGTGGTGCTTCAGGCTGAGGCTTCTTTTCAGGAAGATGAACTTGGTGAATTGATGCTGGGAGACTATCAGGCGCTCAGGCCCCAGCTAAGTGCCGGCGTGATTGACAATGCGGGAATTAAGGAAATTTGGGTTGCTGGCGAATATTTCCACCACCCTAAGTTCCTTTCATTTTTGAAGGAAGAATGCAACCTGAATTCCAGGCTCAGACATCTGGAACAAGGTACCCAGGAAGAAGTATTTGAGGTTACCTTGAAAGGCCTTTATAATCGCCACTCATTGATCCTTGAAGCAGAGGCCAAAAAAGAAGAAGCCGATTTGAAAAAACGGGAGGCCGAAGAAAAAAAGGCTGCCATCGCTGCCGAGCTTAAGGTCAAAGATGAACGCGATCAACTCCTCCGAGAAATTAAAGATACCTGCACCAACCCTGAAAACCGGGAAGAATACGAACAGCAGTTTGTAGCCAAGGGTGAATCCCTCGGGATTCCCGACCTGGTGATCAAATGGAATATCACAGAGGCACTGAGCCGGGTGGAACTGGTACAGGTAGGCGAAGAGATTGGCCTTACCGTATTATCTAAAGAAACGGTGTCGGCTAATGGCCAGCAGGAGTCAAAGGAGGCCAGCCAGGAATCACAAAAGCTTTCTCAGGTGTTTGGGGCTGAAGATAAAGCAGAACAGACCACATCCCCCCAGGAAGAGGACCCGCAAAAAGAAGAAAAAAAAGAGGAAGGGGTCCCACAGGCCAAAGGGGAAACCCAGGAAAAAAGGCCAAAGCAGAAGGAACCATCTGCCAGGCAGGAGTCTGAAAAGAGCAAAGAGGTTCGGTCTTCGCCGGAGCTTCAAAAAGAGAAAAGCCCTGAACCTGCTCTCGAGCCTGCAGGTGTGTCTTCCGGAGCGGGTGTAGCTACCGCTGTGAAAAATGAAGTAAAAACCAGGCCATCCAAAAAACGGGACCAGGTGAGCCTGGAGAATATTTTTTCCTTTAAAGATGACCTGCCGGATGCTGAGTTTATCTCACGAAAAGCTACCTTTCGGCAGGATTCAGATGTAAAAGTCGTTCGTATTCTCAGTGCAGGCCAAACCTCCAATCCCGAGGCGGTTGGAAACTTCAGAAAAGTCTATGACAAGGAGCTGGCCTACTTTGGTAATATGAGCCAGATCAGTGAAAGCCAGGATGGCATGTATTACTATCGCAAATACATCGAACAACAGTCGCTCAGAGATTTTGGTAAGCGTCATGGCCTGGCAAACAAAAAATCCATTGAGGAGCTGAGTAGCGGTGACCTAAAGTTTATCCTTACCCTACTGAAAGAGGTTCAGGAGCTGCCGGTATCCCACGGAAACCTCACGGCGGATAATATCCTGATCATCAATAAGCGAAAGTGGAATTTATCCAAAGACCTCGAAGTCAAGTTTGTAGAGTTCCATTCCCGGGATGTGTCCGACGAAGAAAGTATCGAGCAGGCTCACAAAGCGCTTGGAGTTGTGATTGGTGAAAAGGTATATCTGGAGTTTAAGGAAAAGTTTCAGCTCTAAGCAGATCATAATATGTCGCTGGAAAAAAGCACACAGCTCCTGGAGTTTATTCTCGAAAAAGAGAGGAAGGAGCGAAAAAAGCGGAATCGCCGTCTCCTCATTGGAGGATCCGTTCTGGCCATGGCAGGGGTAGTTGCTCTGGGCGTGTCTCTGCTGGTGGGCACAAACCCGAGAGAGGCCGAGGTATATCCGCTGGCTGACCTGGATGCAGGCCGCGTGGAGCAGTTGCTTACAATTGCGCCTTCGGGCCTGAAGGTGCTGGACAATAAAACCGGTGACACATTTCTGCTTAGAAACGTGCATCAGTATTCCATGCTCAAAGCTGCCCTGATGGACGAAAGCAGAGGAATAACCAACCCTGCCGACTGGGAAGCAGGAAAAATTGAAGCCACTGTTGGTACGGT
Organism: uncultured Bacteroidia bacterium; assembly: GCA_964560095.1. Lineage (GTDB taxonomy): Bacteria > Bacteroidota > Bacteroidia > J057 > J057 > JANQTF01. The sequence continues at coordinate 3,822 of CAZLKP010000085.1, read as the reverse complement.
GGTCCCGGAAGCCGTCAATCGGGACCGGGAACGGGAAATCCGCAGAAAAATTGCCTCTGAAGGGCCATTGACAGAAGCAGATATTATGCCCGCTTTTCCCGGTGGCGAATCAGCGCTTCGGAGATACCTCTCCCGTCAGCTCAGATACCCTGTGGAGGCTTCCCGAAACAAAATTCAGGGCACCGTTTACCTTCGATTCGTGATCGGCGAACACGGAGAAGTGAAAGAGCCTGAGGTCATGCGGGGAATCGGCTATGGATGTGATGAAGAAGCCGTTCGGGTCGTCCAACAAATGCCACCCTGGCTGGCCGGCGAGGTATCCGGTATCAAAGTGCCCGTGTATTCGACCCTGGCCATCAATTTCCGGTTTTTGTAATGGAACAGAATGTCTCAGGGAGCCTATAACAGGTGGGTCTATCTCATTTTTTCCTGCAGGCCTGATTTTCGTTCTCACAGTCATATGTGGGATTCCTATTTTTATTTCTCTCCTCAAACCTCCTACTTCACAACGTCGTGTGTTTGACACGACGTTGTGAGAAATTGATTCATATTTGTCCCATCACCTAACTTGATATTTCATGAAAATCGGTCTGATCGGTCTCGGAAAAATGGGGGCCAACATGGCTCGGCGGTTAATGCTACACAATCACGAAGTGGTTGTTTTCGATATGTCGGAGGAAATCGTCCAGCAGCTCGGTGCTGAAGGCGCGATTCCCTCTTCCTCGCTGGAGGACATGGTGTCAAAGCTGCCAGAGCGCAAAGTGGTTTGGGTAATGGTCCCTTCCGGAAAACCGGTTGAAATGACCGTTGAATCTCTGAAGGGACTACTGGGATCAAATGACATCATCATTGAGGGGGGAAATTCGTTCTGGCGCGACTCCATTCGTCGGGCTGAATTTGTATCCGGTAAAGGAATCCATTTCATTGATTGTGGTGTATCCGGTGGGGTTTGGGGCCTCGAAAATGGATACTCCCTGATGTACGGTGGAGAGAAAGAAGCCGCGGACTATGTTGAACCGATCATACAGGCTCTGGCACCAGAAAAGGGATATCACCATTGTGGAGATGTTGGCTCCGGACATATGGTGAAAATGGTTCATAATGGCATTGAGTATGGGATGATGCAGGCCTATGCCGAAGGATTTGAGATCATGGAAAAGTCTCCCTTTAGCCTGGATCTGGAAGCCATCGCTAAGATGTGGATGCATGGCTCCGTGGTGCGCTCATGGTTACTGGAGCTGGCTGGGAATGCACTGGGCGAAGATCCCAAGCTCGGTGATATCAGGGGATATGTAAATGACAGTGGAGAAGGACGATGGACGGTCCAAACGGCCATTGATTTTGATGTGCCTGCCCATGTTATTACTTCCTCCCTCTTTACCCGGTTTGAATCCCGGCAAGAAGAATCCTTCGCCATGAAAATGCTGGCCGCACTTCGCAACCAGTTTGGCGGTCATGCTGTAAAAAAGGCTGAAGATTAATTCACATTCATGAATCCAAACGACAATCAGATCCTGGTCATCTTTGGTGCATCAGGTGATCTCACCTACCGAAAACTCATTCCATCCATCTATGACCTGTATTGTCAGGCCATGCTACCGGATGGTTTTGCTGTGCTCGGCGTCAGCCGCACAAGCTATTCGGACGAAGAATTCAGACAGCGCATCGAGCCGGGTATCCGGGAGTTTGCCAACAAAAAAGCATCGGTGGAAAGCAAGCTGGATGATTTTTTGAGCCGGATCTATTACCAGCCCATTGACACCAAATCAAAGGACGATTATGGTTTGCTGAAAGACAGGCTGGAGAAATTGGATGAGAAACATCAGGCAAATCAAAATTATATTTTCTATTTGTCAACACCGCCCTCTCTTTACACTGTGATCCCCGACCTGTTGTCGGCCCATGAGTTGAATCGTGCGCCAGAATGCGGATTCCGACGGCTAATTGTAGAAAAACCCTTTGGGTACGATCTCACAACTGCACAGAAGCTTAACCGGGATCTCCTGACCAATTTTGAGGAACAACAGATCTACCGAATTGATCATTATCTCGGAAAGGAAACGGTTCAGAATTTATTGGTGACACGGTTCTCAAACGGGATTTTTGAGCCGCTTTGGAACAGCAAGTATATCGACCACGTTCAGATTACTTCCGCCGAAAACATCGGCGTGGGAGATCGTGGCGGGTACTACGATGGCTCTGGAGCCTTGCGGGATATGCTGCAGAATCATCTCCTCCAAATTGTAGGTATGGTTGCCATGGAACCCCCTAGTGTTGTGGAGGCGACCGCTATTAGGAATGAGGTTATGAAGGTATTCCAGTCATTTAGGCCTATTGAAGAAAATGAGGTGGAGAATTATGTTATCAGGGGGCAATACATGGAATCTACCGTGCGGGGAGAGCATATAAAGGGATATCGTCAGGAAAAAGGTGTTCCAAAAGAATCTAGAACACCTACCTACGTGGCAATGAAATTCTATATTGACAACTGGCGCTGGGGTGGAGTTCCCTTTTACATTCGCACGGGAAAGCGCCTGCCCACCCGCGTCACCGAAGTAGTCATTCAGTTTAAACAAACCCCTCATCGCTTATTCAAAAATGTTACCGGAATGATGGGAGGCAACCAACTCATCATCCGAATTCAGCCCAATGAAGGCGTCAAACTCAAGTTTGGGATGAAGGTTCCCGGAGCTGGCTTTGAAGTGGATCCGGTAAGCATGGACTTCCATTATTCCGAATTGCAGAACAAATACATGCCCAGTGCCTACGAGCGATTGTTGCTGGATGCTATGCTGGGAGATGCGACGCTGTATGGGCGTGGGGATGCGGTGGAAGCCGCATGGGAATTTGTCAATCCGATTTTAATTGCATGGGAAAATAGAGATGACATTCCGGTATATGGGTATCCTTCCGGAACATGGGGCCCTGAACCGGCAGATTCCATGATTGAGGGTGAGCATATGACCTGGAGATATCCCTGTAAGAATCTGGCGGATGACGAAACTTATTGCCAACTTTAGTGCCTGATCTGTTTCCTATGTCCTCCATCATTCATATCTCAGAATCTCCTATCCATGTGGCTGGAAACGTAGCCTCGGATATGGTTTCAGGTATTCAGCGTGGTTCTCCCTTTCATATCGCTCTTTCCGGAGGATCTACACCAAAATTGTTGTTCGAATATCTCTCCGAGCATCACAGAGAAACCATCCCCTGGGGAGATGTTCACTTGTGGTGGGGAGACGAGCGATGTGTACCTCCCGATCACAGTGAAAGCAATTATCTCATGACTCGGAAGTCGTTGTTGCAAGGCGTGATTTTGCCCCCAGCTAATATTCACAGGATCAAAGGAGAAGCCAGTCCGGAAGTTGAGGCCCAAAGATATGCCCAGGAAATGGCTGAGTACATCCCGGTGGAAGATCATCTGCCGATGTTTAACCTGATTTTTCTGGGACTCGGAACAGATGGGCATACGGCATCTATTTTTCCCGACCGGCTGGACCTGCTGACGGAGAAAAACTGGACGGCAGTTGCCACGCATCCTGAATCTGGTCAGCAGAGAATTACCCTCACTGGCCTTGTGCTAAATAACGCGAAACGAATCTCTTTTCTCATAACTGGGAAAAGCAAACAGGAAAAAGTTGCAGAAATTTTCGAAGAAAAAGAAAGTAGCGAACAGTACCCAGCCAGTCATATCAAACCTCAACACGGTGATCTGATTTGGTATCTTGATCGGGAAGCCGCAGGTAGCCTTCGCTTTTGATGGACGACGACAGCCAATCTCATATCAACCTAGAGGTCGCGCGTGTGCTGGTTAGAAACACG
>CAZLKP010000084.1:0-13677 GCA_964560095.1 uncultured Bacteroidia bacterium | reverse complement strand
TGTTGATGTCGAGCAAAATGACATCTGGCAGCTGTTCCGGATCCTCGCTCAACTTGGTTTTCAAATACTCCAGGGCCTTGGGGCCTTGGGTGATAAACTCCGCTTTTTCCGCAAAATCTGCTGACCGGATCTGCCTGATACAGATGAAGTTATTGACTTCATCGTCATCAATGATGAGTGCTTTATTGATCTTTGCCATGAGGATCAGTATTGCTACAGGGGGCTGCTCAAAACCTAAAAGGAAGGTACAACGAAGTGAAACAATGAACAACCTGGTTTCCTGTTTTGTCTTTGCACCTAAGCCTTAGACCCGAGCACAGACATCCGCTGCGAGTATAGATTGATCAGGATAAAAATCATGATCGTGAATGCCATCAGGCTGGAACCTCCATAGGAAAAGAAAGGCAGTGGTATGCCAATTACCGGCACCAGCCCGATGGTCATGCCTACATTCACCATCACATGAAACGCCAGGATCGATAACAGGCTGTACCCATAGATCCTCGAAAATCTCGTTTTCGCATTTTCTGCCAGATAAAACACCCTCAAAATGAGCACAAACATCATCACGAGGATCAACGTTGTTCCCATCCAGCCAAATTCCTCGCCTATGGTGCAAAAAATGAAGTCCGTTTCCTGTTTGGGCACAAAATCAAACTTGGTATAACTCCCCTGATTGAACCCCTTGCCAGTGAGGCCGCCGGAGCCAATGGCTGTTTTGCTTTGGATTACATTGTACCCTGCTCCCTGCGGATCTACAGAGGGGTCAAAGAGCGTGTATATTCTGTTTTGCTGATGAGTGGCGAATACATCTTCCACGATGAAATTGACACTGGCAGAAAAGCCGATAAACAACCCCAGGCCGAGCAAATGGAGCATGGCCAGCCTCCCCCAGCTTTTCCGGGAAAAAGTAACGATAAAGGATATCACGGCAATCCCAGCAAGTCCGAGGGCTACCATCTGCCAGTTTTGAAGCCACAGGGTGACGACGGCTACCACAACCAGAAAAATGATGGAAACCGGAATCAAGCCGGAAAGCCCCTCCCGGTAAAAGACGATGAGCAGGCTCCCAAATACCAGCGCAGAACCGGTGTCATTCTGGAGAGTCACAATGATCGCAGGTATCAGCACGATCGCAGTAGCGATCAGCAATTTTCGGGGGTTCCGGAAGGTGAACTGCGAGTTTCCCATAAACCTGGCGAGAGCCAGAGCTGTTGCCACCTTCATGAATTCAGCTGGCTGTATCGCCGCCGCGCCGACTGAAATCCAGGCTTTGGCTCCATTGACTTCCTTGCCTGCCACCAGCGTGAATAACAGCACCCCCAACCCCAGGCCGTAGGCAACATAGGCAAGCGGCTCTAGCAGGCGGTAGTCCAGACTGAGAATAATGATGCCCAGAAATAGAGAAATCCCAATCCAGATCATCTGGCGCCCATGTTCGGTCGAGAGATTCCAGATACTCAACTCGCCGCCATCGGAGGCGACAGCATAAATGGTGACCCACCCCATCAGCACAAGTGCCAGATAGAGCAGAATCGTCAGCAAGTCTATGTCAATATTCCTTCTCACTTCAGTTTTTCCGCATTACTCTTCTTCCCTGATAAAATCGGCCTGAAGGATTCGCTCCATTTCCCATCGTTTCTCTTCTACCTTACCGGGGATCAACCCCTGGTCCGAATCCCGGCGTCGGGTCAGGTATTTTTCCATCAAAACGGCTGCTGTGGGAGCGGCCCATGTACCACCGCCGCCGGCATTTTCGATGATCACCGCGATGGCAATCTGCGGATTATGTCTCGGTGCAAACCCGATAAAGGTGGCGTGATCTTCGCCGTGGGCATTTTCGACCGTCCCGGTTTTCCCACAAACATCAAATTTCGACAGAAATGCCCTCCTGCCCGTTCCTGTCGCCACTACATCCTGCATGGCATCTGCGACCAGCTGAATGTGTTTCGGATCAATCCGGGTGTCGGTCAAGGGGTAGCCCATCTGGTCCCAGGTGCCAGGCTTGACGCCTGAAGTTGCCTGCAAAAAATGTGGCGAATAATAGGCCCCATTGTTGGCCACGATGGCTGCCAGATTGGCCATTTGAAGCGGCGTCATCTCGATTTCCCCCTGTCCAATGGCATTGGAGATAACTGTGGTCGCCGACCAGCGATTGTGGCCGTACCAGCGATCCGGGTCGTCATACATGGCCGCAGTGGGCAGAGAACCGCCTTTTTCGTAGGGCAAATCTACCTCCAACGGATGGCCAACGCCCATGTTATACATGTAACCATACCAGGAGTTGTAGGCTTCATAAATATCCTCAAACTTCTCGTGGTGGAGATAATCCATGTAGGTAGCAGCGAAGAAGGAGTTACAGCTGTGTTTAATGGCATTAGGTAGCCGCAGCGGTGTCACGTGCATCCGGCAGCCGGGTTTTCCTCGGTTCCGCCAAAATCCACCTCCGCATCGGTAGTAATCGTCTTCGGTAATGATTCCGGCATCGAGGCCGGCCAGGGCCATCGCGATCTTAAAAATGGACCCGGGCGGATACTTCGCCATCAGGGGGCGATTGAATAAGGGATTGGTCGGGTCCCGCGACAACTGCCGATAGGTTTCGTCCAATTGCTTTCCGGTGAGAGAACCCGGATCGTAGGAAGGTGCCGAAATAAATGCAAGAATTTCGCCGGTGGATGGCTCAATGGCCACAATGCTTCCTTTCTTGTTCTTCATCAACTGTTCCCCGAGTTTCTGCAAGTCGACATCTAAGGTCAGAATGATGTCTTTACCGGGAACGGCTTTTTCATTCAGACCCTGATTATGATGAAGACCGACAACACGGCCGAGGTTATCTTTCAGGACTCGTCTGGTACCATTTTTTCCCCGAAGCAAGGCATCATACTGGCGCTCGAACCCCGAGTTGCCGATTAGGTCGCCACGTGAATATCGCTCAGGAAATTCTTCCAATTCAGAGGGATTCACCTCCCGGATGTACCCCAGAACATTGGCTCCGACTTCGTGATGGTAATGGCGCTTGTTACTTGCCTGAAAGCTGACTCCCCTGAAGTTCCAAAACAGTTCCTTCAGGGCTCCGTACTGATGAGGCTCAAGGTAGCGGGCCAGAACATGCTCCTGAAACCGGGCGCTTCGGTTGCTGAAAATCCTACTCAGCCGTTGCGCCAGTTGTTCCTGATTAATCCCAAGAAACTCGCAGAGAGACGTGCTGTCGGGAATGTGAAGCTCCGAGGGAGTAACCATCAGAGAAAACATGGGACGATTGTCCACGTAAATCCGATTGTGTCGGTCATACATGTTGCCGCGCGGAGGCACAACCTTCTGGGTTCTGACCACGACGTTTTCGGCCTTGATCGCATAATCAGAGCTCAGCACCTGAATAGAAAATAACCGCCCGATGTAAATCAGGAAGATGATACCGATGAACGCAAGCACATAATACCCTCTTTGCTCAAGTCTTTCCACAGCACTCCAACCTAAAAATTTCCACTTCTTGTGGTACGATAGAAAATATACCACAGAATCATGCAAACGAAAAATGTATAGACCCCGGAAACCAGGACTTTCCCCATCAGTGACCAGAAGAGGTCAAGGGTCATGGCTTCCAGAAATACATACAGCAGCATGTAAAGCAGAATCATCGGCAAAAAGCAGGTAAAATACCACCCCCATGGCTGCTCTGCCAGATGACGATCTCCCCCCAACTTGGAGGTCGAAGCAGAAGTCCCGATCAACTGGATCACAGGCATTCGCACCCCCATAAAAAAGGTCGCGACAAAGGCATGCAGGCCAATCGGTCCCTGCAGTGACAACACATCAATCAGCAATCCGGTAGAAAAGCCCACCAGATACTGAACCGGCAAGGGGGCGTCTATTGGGAAAAAGAACAGAAAAATCAAAAATACGTAAGGCGTCGCAATACCCTCAAGCAGAGTCATCTGATTGAACAAAAACACCTGAATCAGGACCAGGGAAACGCCTGAAAGCACTTGTCTAAGATTCTGATTCATGGCAACTCCAGACTTTGATCCAGCGAATCCAACTCCGCTTTGTGAAGTGACTCGATCACATAGACGGTTCCCAGCCGGTGAAAATCTGTGGTGAGGCGAATCCCCGCATCATAAAAGCCGTCCTCCGGATTTTTCCTGACGTTCACCACTTCGCCCACTGGATACCCCACCGGAAACACGGTGCTGAATCCAGAAGTTACGACCTGGTGCCCGGTATCCAGTTTGACCGTATTGGGCACGTAAGTAAGGCGCGCCTCGTTGGTGCTACTACCATCCCATTCGTACACCCCGATGCTCTCGCCGAGAGAGTCTCCGGTCACTGTTTGGAGGGTCAGCTTAAAGCTCAGATTGAGGGCACTGAGCACAAGACTGTAGTTATCGCTCACTTTCACCACCTTACCGACAATCCCGTTGGGCGAGACCACGCCCATATTTTCCCGAATGCCGACCTGCTTCCCTTTGTCAATGGTGATATAGTTATAGAGCCCGCTGACATTGTTTTTCACCACCCTGCAAGGGATGTACCGAAAATCTTCTTTTGTTTTTTCCTTCTCAACCGCAATCCGAATCCTGTCGATGCTATCAGCCCCGATCAGAATCTGATAGGATTCCAGAACATTCCTCAGAGAATCGAGCTCTTGTTTCAGGTCGCCGATTTCCCTTACCCTGGAATCGTAGTTTCGGGCTCTTGCCCGGTAATCCTGGATACCGGAGTTCCAGCTCTGGACCACGCCTGCAACTTCCAGCATGCCATCACCAAACTGATGCCGCTGATGATCATTGTATCTCACCAGCATCATGAACGCCGCCATTTCCAGGATCAGGAAAATAAAGACATTCCGGTACGTAGATAAAAAGGAAATCAGCCGGTACATAGGCGCTTGTCAGAACGCAGGATCAGTCAGCTAGCTCATCAGGTACTTGAAGTCATCGAGATTTTTGAGCGCGATGCCCGTGCCCCGCACCACTGCCTTGAGTGGATCCTCGGCCACATGAATTGGCAGCTTGGTTTTTTCTTTGAGACGAATATCCAGCCCTCGAAGAGAGGCGCCTCCGCCCGTGAGATGAATCCCTCGCTCGTAAATATCCGCCGACAGTTCAGGCGGTGTATTCTCCAGCGCCTTCAGAATCGCATCCTCAATCTTGGTGATGGACTTGTTCAGGGCATGGGAGACCTCCCGATAGGAGACAGATATGGTTTTAGGAATCCCTGTCATCAGGTCTTTTCCTCGGATTTCGATGTCTTCGGGTTCCACTTCAAGATCCGGAAGTGCAGCACCGACTTCGATTTTGATGCGCTCCGCACTACGCTCCCCAATGAGCATATTGTGCTGTTTGCGCATGTAATCAAGGATATCGTCGTTGAATTCATCACCTGCGATGCGAATGCTCTGATCTGTCACAATTCCGGACAGGGCAATGACGGCAATCTCGGTTGTTCCCCCACCGATATCCACGATCATGTGGCCAGTAGGCTCTTTAACATTCAGCCCGATACCGATCGCGGCAGCCATTGGTTCAGCGATGAGATATACCTCCTTGGCCCCTGCCACCTCCGCAGAGTCACGAACTGCCCGTTTTTCAACCTCGGTAATACCCGAAGGAATACAGATCACCATCCGGTAGTTGTTAGCAAATGCCTTGCTCTTTTTCCGGATCATCTTGATCATCTCTCGGATCATCTCCTCGGCGATCTGGAAATCGGCAATCACACCATCACGCAGAGGACGGATAGTTTTATACTTTTCGTGCGTTTTTTCGTGCATCTGCTGAGCTTCCTTCCCAACAGCAATTACCTGCCCGGTCATTCTGTCAATCGCTACAATAGACGGCTGATCTACAACGACCTCTCCCTCATGCATGATGAGGGTGTTGGCTGTGCCAAGGTCAATTGCAATATCTGTGGTAAAAAAATTAAATAATGCCATGTAGGTCTTTCCCCAATAGATTCGCCTGAAAATGGAAGGATAAGGATTGTTCAGGCACGATTAGGATGGTGTATTTACCAATTCCTAGTCGCACTTCCTATCCCAAAATCATGTTAGTGTTTGAAGTGCCTGATCCCGGTGAAAATTAAGCACATTCCATGTGTTTCACAAAAGTTGACACTGTCCGTATCACGCAAAGATCCGCCTGGTTGGACCACCACCTCAATTCCGTGTTGGTAGGCCACTTCTACAGAGTCCGAGAACGGGAAAAACGCATCTGAAGCCAGCACGGAGCCTTTCAGGTCAAACCCATGGTGGTTAGCCTTGTGAATCGCCTGGTTCATGGCATCAATCCGAGAGGTCTGTCCCATGCCACTGCCAATTAGCTGGCCGTTTTTCACGATTGCGATGGCATTGGATTTCAGGTGCTTGACCACCGTATCTCCAAAAATAATGTCAGTCATTTCTGAATCCGTCGGTCGTCTCGACGTTTTCACCTCACAGGTTTCTGCTCCAATATGGGTCATATCCCGATCCTGAACCAGATATCCGTTCAGGGTGCTACGCATAATTTTCGTTGGCAGTGGCTGGTCTTTTCGCTTCAGGAGCATCCGCTTCTTTTTCTGCTGCAGGATCTCCAATGCCTCAGGCGTAAACCCTTTGGCGATCAGGACTTCAAAAAACAGCTTGTGAATCTCCTCAGCTACAGCCCTATCTATGGTTCCGTTGCAGGCTAGAATGCCACCAAATGCTGAGACTGGGTCACCAGCCAGTGCTTTTTTCCAGGCATCCAGGATGTCTGTTCCGATCGCGCAGCCACAGGGATTGGTGTGCTTGATCACCGCAAAGAAAGGCTGATCAAATTCATCCACCAGTTGCAGTGCTCCTTCGATGTCCACCAGATTGTTGTAGGAAATGGCCTTGCCGTGGATTTGCTCCAGCAGATCTTGGAGGTTTCCGTAGAAGTAGCCTTTCTGATGCGGATTCTCTCCATAACGAAGCTCGGTCTTGTCAGAAACTGACAGTTTCAACGCTTCTGAACCCGGAGCCAGGTATCGATGAATAAGTGTATCGTAGTGAGAAGATACTTCAAAAGCGGCCCCGGCAAATTCCTTCCTCTGAGCCCGTGTGGTTGCGCCATTCCCCGCTGCCAGGATATCGGCCAGCTGTTGGTAGTGCTGCCGAGAGGGCAGGCACACCACATCCTGAAAATTTTTGGCTGCCGCACGGATCAGGGCAATTCCACCTATATCAATTTTTTCAATCGCTGCTGCCTCCGAAGCGCCGGAGGCCACCGTTTTTTCAAACGGATAGAGATCCACAACTACCAGATCAATCTGCGGAATATCATATTGACCCAACTCATTCAAATCATTTTCAACACGCCTTCTGGCCAGAATGCCACCATGCACCCTGGGATGCAGGGTTTTGACGCGCCCGCCCAAAATGGACGGGTAGCCGGTAATATCTTCCACCTCAATGACCGCAGCGCCGAGCTCCCTGAGATAAGTCGCAGTGCCTCCCGTAGAGTAAATCGTGACCCCTCGTTTGTTCAGTTGTTCTGCCAGAGGCTCCAGCCCCTGCTTGTGATACACGGAAATCAAGGCGCTTTGAATGACGTTTCGGTCGCTCATGAGGTATGGGATTTGGGGTCTTGCGATTGTATTTGCTGACAAATGTCATCCACCACTCGCGGAAACCAGTGGTGCTCAAGCTTCAGGACAGCTTTTTGGAGGTCAGAAGCCGTCCAGGTAGGATCAATGCTCAAAGCCTGCTGGAAGATCGGGGCACCCTCATCGTAGTGTTCATTTACATAGTGAATGGTGATGCCGGATGTGGTATCTCCTTGATCGATGACGGATTGATGGACATTCATTCCCCACATCCCCTTGCCCCCATGGCGAGGAAGCAAAGCAGGATGGATGTTGATAATCCGGTTGGGAAAGGCATGAACCACTTCTGTGGGGATGAGACGAATATACCCGGCCAGGACGAGTAGGTCCGCTTTCCAGCCTTGAAACTGCCGTACCAACCAAGCGCCATCTCTGGCCTGGGTGCGGGACAACAAACAAACAGGCAGCCCAACGTTCTGCCCAAGGTCGAAAACTCCTGATTCGGGGTTATTGGTCACCAGCCCTACTACTTCTGCATGTGGCTTATCCAAAAAATAATCACACATCACGCTGGCATTGCTCCCGCCACCGGAAGCAATAATAACAATACGTATTGGGCTTGTTGCTGACACCCTCGCTCAACATTTGATGCGAATGTACTGCCACATCCGGGAAGAGACAAAGGGATGAAAAGGAAAAGACTTCCTACACCCAAAAAGCCAGGAATAACCGGCCCGAATCAGAGAAAAGTCTGTCTTTCGGTCCCGATCAGGGAACGAATCGTTCTTGCCATCTTGGGATGGCTCAGCGGAGTCGAAGCCACCAGTCGGAGGCCAGGTATTACCGGAAGCGTTTGAGAGTTGTATCGCTGACTGGCGCGCCTTTGGAGCAGCTGACTTCATCCGATTTCCTCAAAAATCTTCTTTGCCAGGCGCCGCAGATCCCGATTCATCGGGGAACCCCAAGATCCTTCCGATGACAAGCAAATACCATTTTTCAAACAGCGACTAGTTTAGGAGCTTGAAGTTGAATGGAATATTTACCCAGAACTTGATCGGGCGACCACCCTGAATAGCAGGTGTAAACTTCAGTTTACTAAGGTGCTGCTCAACGGCTTCGTCCAAAATAGGGTGAACCGATTTAACGACACGGTGACGGTCATAGTTTCCGGTTTTATTTACCAGGACACGCACAACCACCTGTCCCTGGATACCAGCATCTCTGGCGATCTGCGGGTAACCAATCAAGCTCACGATATCGTCGATATTGACCGGGGTCGGCTCCTCCTCAACAGAGATAAATTCGTTAATACCGGGGTCGTTATCAACAATCACATCCGGAACTTCGCCATCACCTTCAAGGCTACCCTCGAAGATTCCGATATCTTCACCTTCCTGGCTTTCAGCACCGAAATTAGGCTCATCTTCCAATTTATCGACCGTTTCCATTGTCTGATCATCCTCAGCTTCTTCCTCAGGCACCGGCTCAGGCACACGGAATTCTACTGTACGGATCTTCGGAGGCTCCACTTTTGGGGGCGGAGGTGGTGGAGGTGCATCATCTTTGAGTGGGGGCGGCGGCGGAAGTTCCTCCAAAACAATCTTCTTCACCTCCCTCACGCGGCGCTCTTCTTTAGCGAAGACACCATAGCGTTCGGCGAGGAGCGGACCATAGGTACCAATCAAAGCCACCACCGACATAGCAGCGGTTGCCAGGAACAAGTGCAGCGGATAATTCTTTCGAAGGAAAAAAGCCCCAAAGCGACGCTCCTTATCTTCAAATACCATATCATCCATGTTGGCAACTCCTTGCCTCACCCTTCTGAGCTGGAAATATGTCAACACCATAATGGCAAGGGCTACGATCACAACCCCGAACCAAAGGATGGGAGAGGTTAGCACCTTCTGGACAGTGACCAGGAGTCCCGATGTTGAAAAAATTGCGGAAAACAACATAACGTTGTGAGTTTCTGTGAACGGTTAATCGTTCGTAAATAAAGAGACAGTCTCAAATTAAGAGATGGGAAAAATCCATAAAAATTCTTCTCGTCTCCCGGCCTGATCAAACATCAACCATTGCTCCCTTCTTCTTCGGCAGCTTTGATAGCTTCTTCAATGACCAGGCTGTCGGCATCTGTCCACTTGCCAATGGCATATTTGGGTGCACCGGTAATCGTCATCTCATCCAGTAAATCGACCAGATTTTTATACCTGGATCGATCCTTTGCTTTAATCACAAAAATGGGGTCCCAACACAGATTTTGTTTGATTCCCTGATTATCGACCTCATCGCAGCGAGGCCTTCCCTGATCATCCTGAAGGTGGCGGAGGATGGCCATCCGCACCCCAGATTCAGAAAAGTTGGTTGTCTTCACGTCGATATCTGTGATACCAACGTAATACTGGATCTTGTCATCGTCGTCGAGGATGATAGTCATGATCTTGTCTTCGACAATTTTTTTCGTACGCTCATCTTCTTCGACATCTTCCAGCTTTGGCGGCATGATCATTTCTTTGACCCCTTCTGAAGACATTGTTGCTGTCAATACGAAGAACGTCAGGAGTAGAAACGCGACATCTACCATGGCGGTCATGTCGATTTTTGTCGACTTCTTTTTGGTTTTAGGACCTCCTTTTTTACCGCGACCACCGCCGCCTCCCCCAGTATCTACATCAGCCATAACTTCTAAATTTTTTTGGTTAAAACGAGTTGCAGAAAGCGATTTGTGAAAGGTCTGACACTATTCTGGGGCTTCTTCTACCATGAGTCCTCCTTCTTCCAGATCGGTGATCAGGGAAAAGGTATTCACGTTGAACTCCTGGAGGGTAGAGATCACCTCATAAATAAACGGATACGGAACATTTCCGTCGGCCTTAATAGCAAATCTCATTTCCCGGTCTGAACGGCGCCCCCAATACACAAGCTCACTCAGGTCGTTACCATCCATCAGATAATCCAAAATATTGATAGCGCCGTTGTCGAAGGTCTGGATTTTGGAAGAGTCGACGACCAAAGGAGAGATTCCAGACATTTCCCACTCTCCTTTTTCAGAAAAAGAAGCATTCAACCAATCGTCTATCTGAAGCAGCGGAACGCCAAATTCAGACACAGTGGTGAAGTATAATTTTCCTTCCTCAGAAATTTGAAAGTTGAGATCGGGATAATCTTTTTGAATCTCGCTCTCCATGAGGCGGATCACCTTATCACGGGTTCCTTCATCGGAATAGCTCACAAAGAGCTGCATGTCATCCATGCCCGGATCAGGGCCGGAGCCTTCTTTGGGACCGATGGTGATGGTCATCAACTGAGATTGTTGAACCTCATCATCTACGTGGGAAGAGGGCATGTCCACCTCCAGCTTTTGATCTTCTCTGAACGAAGTAGTCGTCAGAATGAAGAATGTCAGCAGGAGAAAGGCCACGTCCACCATCGCGGTCATATCGATGGAAGGAACGCCTCTTTTGGGTTTTTTGGACATTGTTCAGCGTGTTAAAAGGAGTAACATCGAACGGACAGGCCGTAAGGCCATCGGAGCTTCCTGGGAAAGATACCGTGGAGCTGAGATGCTCCACGGCCATATTTTCCTGACTCTCCAATCAGTTGTGAACGTCAAAGGTCTGAACAATGCTGTAACCAGCTTCGTCCATCGCGTAAGTCATTCCATCAATCTTCGTGGTGTAGAAGTTGTAAATCAGGATTGACAGCGCGGAAGTGGTAATACCCAGGGCCGTGTTAATGAGGGCCTCGGAGATACCCACGGAAAGCTGGGCGGCGTTAGGAGCACCTTCATTACCAAGAGCGGAAAAGGCTTTGATCATACCGAGCACGGTACCAATCAGACCGACGAGAGTACCGAGAGAAGCGGTGGTAGCGAGAATCGGAAGATTCCGCTCTAGCATGGGCAACTCCAGCATGGTCGCTTCTTCAAGCTCTGCCTGGATAGCCCCTTTCTTGGTTTCCTTGTCGAGCTCGGTTGCTGCTTCCATCTCCTTGTACTTACGGAGACCAGCTTTGATCACGTTCCCGACAGATCCTTTCTGGCGGTCACAAATCTCAGCGGCTTCTTCAATTTGATTGTTGTGAAGAAGTCTCCGCACTTTTTTGACGAAAACATCGGTATTTCCTTTTCCGGAAGCCCGTGCGATGGTGATACCACGCTCAATCGCAAAGGTAAACAGCACAAGCAACAAGGTCATACCAATCGGGATCACGAACCCTCCTTTGTAGATCAATCCGAAGGTGTTGTCTTTGGCGGGGTGGCCATCCTGAGCAGTTTCAGGCTCTTCGCCCGGATCTTCATTTGTTTCACCGGCTTCCCAAGCCTCGTTTTTTTCCACCCATTCCTGATAGACTTTATCTTTCTCGATACCGTCCTCAAAGTTTTCGGGTGCTCCAAAGACTTTGTAAAAGACCAGGTGGGCCACAACTGCACATACGATAATCGCAAGCAGCGGAAAGATTCCCCGAAACGGGCTAGCCGGCTTAATATCCGGTTCAGCCAATGCTCCGGTGGTTGTAGGTTTGTTCGTTTCAGCCATGTCTGAGAGCCTTAGTTATTGAGATGTATGGTTCCTAAATGACGGAACCAAAAATATAGATAAGTCTGGGAAGAACAAACAAGATCCAGTTTTTTGTCTTTTTTGAATTCCGAACTAAAAATCGACCTGTATTCGCTCTATCCTCTCATTTAATCACCGAAGTCGATTGTGAACCCTCTTGGCACATCTGGTAGGTTCAGGGCGTGACTCCTAAAAACCCACAGAAACCAGTATGTAAGGAATGTAACTTTTTCGTATCAGACCCTCAAAGAACGAACAGAAACCCCGCTTTCTGCAAACAATTCGGTTTTCTGCTTTCTACAGACATAGAGGGATCCACTCACCAGATTCCATAAGGAAAATAACGTTTTTTTTAGGCCGATGATCCTGAGCCGATGATCCAACGGTAAGATTCAGAAAAATATCGGTCACGGTCCGCCAAAAAGGTTGTCCCAGTACCCTCATACTTTCTCCCTATTCCCCCTTCACAAATCCTTTCTGCCCCGTTCCCCTGTTCCAAACTCTTTCTACCTTTACTCCATGCAAGGAAACGATTACTACGTGGCCAAGACTTTCCACGGACTAGAGGCCATTCTGAGTGAGGAATTACAGAACCTGGGGGCCACCAACATCAAACGGGGAAAGCGGATGGTGAGCTTTCAGGGCGACTTGTTGCTCTTGTATAAAGCCAATCTCTATGTACGAACGGCCATCCGGATTCTGGTTCCCATCACCACGTTCAAAGCCAGAGACGAGGAAGAATTGTATCAGGGGATACAACGCATCCGCTGGGCCCAGTATATGCGGCTTCACGATTCCTTTGCTATCGACGCGGTTACCAATACCCACCTGTTCACACACAGCAAGTTTGTTGCACTCAAATGCAAGGATGCCATTGTTGACCAGTTTCGGGAACGTAGCGGCCAGCGCCCTTCGGTCAACACACGCACGCCCCGGGTCAGGCTTCACGTATTTATTCAGCGTGATGCAGTGACGGTGTACCGGGACAGCTCAGGTGATTCGCTTCACCGGCGAGGATACCGCCAAACCCGGCATATGGCTCCGATCAGCGAGGTACTGGCAGCGGGCATGGTGATGCTTAGCGGCTGGAAAGGAGAAACGCCTTTTGTAGATCCACTATGTGGATCCGGGACCATCGTCATCGAAGCCGCTATGCTAGCCCGAAACCAGGCCCCCGGTCTGGGCAGGAAATTTGGCTTCGAAACCTGGCCCGATTTCAACCGCCTGGCCTGGAACCAAATCCAGGACGAAGCCCGAGGGGCTATTCACCCCCTCCAAGTACCAATGTTTGCCTCCGACCACGATCGGCAGGCGATCAGAGAAGCCACGGACGCCATTCGCCAGGCAGGCCTGCACGATGCCATACAGGTGTCTCAACAATCGTGGAGCCAGACATTTCCTCCCAAAGAACCAGGCACCCTCATCATGAACCCACCGTATGGGGAGCGCCTCAAAAACGACGACCTGTTCGAGTTGTACCGGTCCTTCGGAGACAGGCTGAAAAAGCATTTCCCCGGTTGGAAGGCATTTATCATCTCGAGCAATATGAGCGCGCTAAAAAAAATCGGTC
>CAZLKP010000083.1:5670-13719 GCA_964560095.1 uncultured Bacteroidia bacterium | reverse complement strand
ATGGTGATCGCTCCAGTGGCAGCAGCAAAACAATCCACATTTTTTTGGACAGCCACCGAAAGATCTATCTCGGGAGGCTGAGAAAGGTTCACCGTGTCGGTGATGGTACATCCATTTTGGTCGGAAGCAGTGATTAGATACTGGCCGGCAGGTAAGGTCCCGAAAGTCCCCACGGCCTGAAATGAGCCATTATTAATCGCGTAGAGTTTGGTTCCAGTTCCGCCTATGCCTAGTACTGAAATGGCACCCGAATTATCCCCGAAACAAGTTAGATCCTGTGCATTCTGAAGCTGCAGAGTCAGAGGTGCCGGTTCGGCAATCTGAAAAGAAAAGGTATCCTGGCAGCCCACTCCGTTTTCTCCGATGACAGCATAGGTACCGGGAGGAAGATTGTTGAGGGTTGCATTGACTTGCTGGTTGGTGGTATTCTGGAGAATGGCTCCATTCGTCAGAGAAAACCAGGTAGTTCTGTATGGGCCAGGACCGCTATGGGTGAACGTGGCCGAGCCATTCGCAGCCCCGAAACAAGCAACATCCTCGGTGGAAAAAGATACCGGAGCCCTGGTCCCAACCTGAACCTGATCCGTAAATGTCCGGCAAAAGTTGGTAACTGTCACCGTGTATGTTCCGGGTTGCGTGACGCTGGTCGTGGGTGTAGTATCTCCGGTACTCCACAAAAACTGGCTGAACGGAATCGTGGCAGCCGTGATGTCCAGCCGCCTTCCCGGACCACAGAGGTCCATCTGTGTTGGCAACACATCCAGAGTAGTATCCGGAACTACAAATACTGTTACTGTATCAAAGCGCTGTTGACCACATACATCGGTCACTTCTACAGTGTAAGTTGTGGTCGAATCTGGTGAAGCAACAGGATTTTGAGCGGTCGAATCATCCAGCCCGTATGAAGACGACCAAGTGAACGTGCTTCCTGTTCCAACGGACAAGGGCACGCTCTGCCCTTCGCAGATGGCTGTGTCGCGTTGGGCCTCCGTAAACGAAATATAGTCCAGGCAGAACCTATGCTCATTCCAAAATCCCCCTGTAGCAGAGGTAAATCCCCAAAACACCAGCGAATCCCCCCCGAAAATTGTATTAACAACATCACCGCTATAAGAAATCGCCAGGTTGCAGTCGATATACGAACGCAAAATATTGGAATCGGCATCCCAGGTTACCCGCATGGAATGCCAGTTGCAATCTTCCATGTTAGCTCCGGTCGGACTGATCGGGAAAGGCCCTACCAGGGAGCCACCTCCGGCGCCATGCGTAACATTTCCATTGGCCTGAACTGCGATGTGATCGAAGAGCGGGTCGTTGGCAGGAAGGTTTTGCCAGGTGTCCAATTCGATCGCTACGGATGGTGAAATGCCCTGATAACCAAGGCCTCCTCCTTGGGATCCGATACTGGTACTGATCGGTTGTAGGACAAAAGCGATCCCATCTGCCCCATCAGCATCTTTACACCCCAGGAATATATCAAAATATAAATCGAAGGGTTCGTTGAGATTAACTTTGTCAGAATACCAAACAGATCCCGATTGCCAGCCCTGATCTGCCGTTAGTCTGAAACACTCCCCCTGGTTGAGGGCATTTCCGTTGGGTATGTAAGTCTGACCCGATATTCCTTCAATCAGAAAAAACAACAGGCTTATGATCAGGCTAAACTTTCTCATGCAGGACAATTTCTGGCTGTAAACCTGGGAATGTCACAGATCGGACACGATCATCAAATCAGGGTGTTACATGTCGAATTTATTAAAAATCCAGTGGACGGGCGTCCCAATCCTCTCATTACTTTCTCACATAAACCCTAACCTTGCACCCATTGATTTACGTAATGGGTATTTACCCCAAACAATTTATATGAATCACCTGACTATCATCCTATTATCGATACTTCTACTACTCGCACCTTCACAGCTACCGGCACAAATTACGGATCAGGAACCTACCATCCCGGCTGATATTGCCACCTTTTTCGGACCAGAAACACCAATGGACCTTGAGATCATTCTCGACATGAAGCAGGTGTTCCGGAAGAAACAAGACGAAGACTATCTCCCAGCCATCTTCACAATCAAAACAGCAAAAGGGGATATTTCCCGTGAGGTTGGTGTCAAAGCCCGGGGCGAATTCAGGAGGGGCTACTGCTCCGCGCCGCCGCTGAAGATCCAATTTAAACATGCCAACTTCGGCATCGAAGGCTGGGAACATCTTCGATCCCTCAAGCTAGTGACCACCTGCAAAAACTCTGAATCCTTCCAGGAGTATCTCGCAAGGGAGTATCTCACTTACCGGATGTATAATGCCGTCACGCCTATGAGTTTTCAGGTAAGAATGGCCTATATTATTTTCAAAGACAAGAACAATCGCTACGATCCAGTTGAGCAAATGGCGTTTTTTATTGAAGACATCGACGATCTCGCGGAACGCAACGATGCCTTTGAACTGGAACCACCAGCCATGGAGATCTCATGGGCAGATCGAAATCAGACCAATCTCATGACTATGTTCGAATTTGCTATCGGCAACACGGACTGGCATGTCGGCAACCTCCACAATGTGAAGGTGATCAAAACCAACGATCCCGCTATTGGAAAAACCTTCCTAATTCCCTACGACTTCGATTTTGCAGGTCTGGTTAACACCCACTATGCCTTGCCCAATGAATCCCTCATGATCCCGGATGTGAGAACACGACTCTTTCTTGGAAGATGCGTGACGGAAGCAGAAATGGAAGTGGCCATTGCCTCCATGGAGGAAGCCCGACCGGCTTGGGTCCGTGAGATCATGAATTGCTCGTGGTTGAATGAGCAGGGCAAATCTGACTGTCTGGACTATATCGACGATTTTTTCTGGGTGGCAGAATCAGAATACCGGAGAAAGGTGGCCTTTTTCTCGAATTGCCCGGGAAACTGACCCAGCCTCATCAGTCATTAAATGCAACCTCCTGCTTCATCATGGCCGACTGCATGGCTCTAGCCAGATCATCTGAGAGCAGCATGGCTGCATTCCAGGTGGCGATGTAGTTGAGGCCATCTTCGATGGAATGGTCGCGGCTGTAATTGAGCATTTCTTTAGTCCCACGTATGGACAAAGGGGACTTGGCAGCAATCTGGCTGGCGAGTTCCCCCACCTGTTTCATCAGCTCTTCAGTGGAGGGAAAAGACCGATTGACCAACCCGAATCCTGCGGCTTCTTTACCCGATACTTTTCGTCCGGTGTAGCACATCTCCCGGGCGATGCCATCGGGGATAATCCGGGGCAGGCGTTGTAGGGTTCCCAGGTCGGCGACCATCCCGATGTCGATTTCCTTCACCTGGAAGTAGGCGCTGTCGGCGGCAAAGCGCATATCACAGGCCGTGACCATGTCCACGCCGGCTCCGATGCAGCTACCATGGACGGCTGCAATAACGGGTTTTCTGCATTGATCAATCGCCACAAAGGCTTGCTGTAAATCCAGAATGGCCAGGCGCATGGCCTCTCGCCTCCGGCCTTCACAGTCATTTTGACTGAGTTGCCCGACCTGCATAAGATATTGCAGGTCAATTCCCGCGCAGAAGTGCTTGCCTTCCCCACGAAGCACCACTACCCGACAGGCAGGGTCACGATCGAGTTGCTCAAAGCAGGCGGGAAATTCTTTCCAGGCTGATTCATCAAGCGCGTTGGCTTTGCCGGGGCGGTTGAGGGGGACCGTGGCCACCTTCTCATCGGTCATTGACACCTTCAGAAACTCATATTCATACGTCATGATCATAAAACGGATTGGTTGGTGGAATCGCAGTCAGCGAGCGCCTTCCGGACCTCATCAAAAGAAAATGCAGGCGCATCATTTCCCCAGGCAGTACGAATATACGTCAGAATGCTGCGGACCTCAACAGCCGGCAGATCCGGAAAAGCTGGCATGGGTCTGCCGTAAGCAACTCCGTTGACCACGATGCTGTCTCTGAGGCCATATCGAATATCACAGGCGAGTTCAGAGCCTCCTTCCAGCACATAATCGGCCTCAGCCAAAGGGGGAACCAGCCGCCCCAACCCTTCTCCCGAAGGTCCGTGACAAGTTTTGCAGTGGATGGCATAGAGTTTTTCTCCTGCGGAAGAGGATACAGAGGAACCGTTGCTCCACTGCACCAAAAAGATGATTCCAACAATCACCAATGGCCAGGCATACCAGACCCAAACCGGCAGCTTTCGATTGATCATGAGGATGTCCGGATCTTAACCTGCGCCAGCAGAATAGGAATGTCTTCAATCAGCCGATCTACATCCAGTGGATCCAGGCCATCATAATATCCTCGGATATACCCTTTGTCATCTACGAGCACCAGCTTACCGGTGTGGAAAATCCCTCCGTTCAAAGCCCCGGTGGGACTCCCCGACAGCAGATATTGATCAATCATGACGTCGTATACGTAGTCTTCATCGTCGGTGGTGAGAAAGTACCATCGATCAGCTTTCGCCCCTAGATCATCGATATACAGCTGAAGCTGCTCGGGTGTATCATAAAGTGGGTCCAGCGAATGCGACAACAACAGCACATCCTCCATGTCCTCTGTTGCCGTTTCCACCCTGAGGAGAGCACGGCTCATCTGCGGACAGATATCCGGGCATCGGGTGAAGAAAAAATCTGCCACATAGATGTTGCCCCTCACTGCTTCCTGGGTAAATGGCGCTCCCTTCTGGTCAATGAAGGTAAAGCCCGCAATCTGGTGATAGGTAGTATCGCCATTGGCCTCCAGGGTAGTTGGCCCGATAACAGGAAAGGTTTTTTCTTCCTGGCCGCAGGATAAAATGGTTCCTCCCAGGAAGAACAGCAATAAGAGTCGGTAAGGGATCCTCATGGATGAAGAATTTGTTGGGCCATTTGGATGGCAGACCGCATGGTTTCGCTAGTACGTTCCATTGCAGTCTGTTGTTTCTTTAGGGCTTCTAGTTGCGCCTCGACAGACTGGGTGGTGTCCGGTTCGGACCAGTTTCTCATCCAACTGTTCATGGAAAAAGTGCCTTCGTCCAGAGCCTGAATGGCCTCATTCGCCGTGTTGTATGCATCAGCGTCAACAACGGAGTCAAGGTGATCCAGTGAGTCTGATAATTCCCGCTTCATCATTTTCATTTGTCCCATCTTTCCCATCTCGAGGTTGTGGAGATCCATCACAAGGGAGCGAAGGGAGTCCACAGGTGATTGTATTGGGTCATTAGCTGTGTCAGAAGCGCTGGAACAGGAAAAAACGGCGATGCTCAGCACACAAGTAGCCAGGAAAAAAAACTTCATATTTTCAGAATTACATTCGGTTTTTCAACAGCAGTCCCAGGCGCTGACCAGTTTCTTTCAGGAGCTGATCTGTCTGGGACATGGCTTCCTGCAAAGTTATGGGGTATGGGCAGATCGACAAGGCAAAGGTTAGCCCCAAAGTGTCCAGAATCTTGGCATCTGCGATCAGTGCCCCTGTGACTGCCAAAACCGGCACGTGATGTTCCCTTGCTATTCGTGCAACACCAGCCACAACTTTTCCGTGCAGCGTTTGTTCGTCCAATTGTCCCTCTCCTGTTATAACCACGTCGGCCTCCCGAATGAGCTTTCGGAGATTTACCTGCTCCATGATCCAGTCGATACCGGGAACCAGACCTGCTCCAAAGAATGCCTGCATCCCAGCTCCCATCCCTCCTGCCGCACCCCCGCCTGCGAGATTCTGCAGGTCGGTGCCATCTTCCCTGAGCAGGATATCGGAGACATTCCTGATCCCCTGATCCAGAATCTGGATGGCTTCCGGAGATGCCCCTTTCTGCTCAGCATACACATGGGCAGCTCCTTTCGGCCCATACAAGGGATTATCCACATCACAGATGACCCGGATATTCACTTCTGGGGAGAAATTCCAAGAACCACGATCTATGGTCCGGACATCTGCCAGGTGCTTTCCAATCGGTGGCAGTTCTTTCCCATGACTGTTCAGAAGTCTCAGCCCGAAGACGGAAGCGGCTCCGAGTGCGAGGTCATTTGTTGCACTGCCACCGATCCCCAGGAAGATGTTGCTGGCTCCGTTTTTTACCGCATCTTTCATCATCTCCCCTACCCCAACCGTGCTGGTGAGCAACGGATTAGCTTCGCCGGGCTGAAGCAAAGCCAGCCCCGAGGCCGAAGCCATTTCCATGAATGCATCCCCGGTCTCCGAATTGAGAAAATAGTCGGCTGTTATCAGTCTTCCCAACGGATCGGGTACAGTCACAGTTCGACGAACTCCCCCACAGTGCCAGGCCAGGATTTCCGCCGTTCCATCCCCGCCGTCTGCCAGGGGACAAAGCACATATTCGGCCTCGGGCAACAGATCGCTGAGGCCAGCTTTCAAACATGCGCAGACTTCTTCAGCGGTTGCCGAACCTTTGAACTTATCTGAAGCAAGTAAAATCTTCATGCTGCAGCCTACTCAACAACCAGCTTTTTTGCGCCAAAACCAGCTTCTTCGGTCATCTCTATCACATACACGCCAGCCGGGATCTGACTCAGATCTATGCGATGCTGAGAATTGCCCGGATCCACAGACTGCCGCCACAATTCCTGACCGACCATATTTCGCAGACAAAGTGTAACAGGGCCTGATAATGTCGCATCCCAGACAACCACCACCTGACGGTCGGCAGGGTTGGGAAGGAGGTCAAAAAAAAGTCCATGAACGTCTTTCTCAATGTTGGTCGAAGCATTCTCCAGAATGAGTGTCGGGAAATCCTGCTGATTGCAATACACATCTCCTTGGGCAGCATTGACACAGGCTGTATTCAGAAACTCTACCTCCTGACCGATCCGAATATCATCAACCCACCACCCTTCTACGTTGGTATTATCATCGGAAACGAACCGAAAGCGGATAAACAGTTGTTGATTGAGAAAGGCCGAAAGGTCAACGGTGGTTTTGATGTATCCACCGCTCGCCCCAGAGAAAGCCGATACATCGCCGAGGGGATTATTGGTCGCCAGAGAGAGGTTATAGCCGTTTGACAATATAAATGGTTCCAAATCTATCCAGTTTCCACCACTCTGGGTGGGCAGAATTTCAATAACGCCGCCATCATACCCTGCCTCTGTGCGGTATTCGTGCCAAAAAGTCAGAACCGAAGAAGTGGAAATGGGCGACAAGGCAAAGGTGAGATTCTGATCGTTGGTGGCACCTTCATTCGGAACAAACCAGGCGTTGGTTCCACTCCTGGGGTTGAGGGTGTCCAGTCTCCATCCATCCGAACCAGCGGACGCTGAGGGCAGATAGGAAGAGGTGTTGCCCTCCATGTCATCTTCGAAGATGAAGCTGGATGGGGTCGCCTGGGCTGGCACAGTCACATCAAATTCCACCACAATTTCCTTTCCTGATTCGATACTGTCCAGCACAATAGTTACCATATTTCCTGTCACTGTGGCCGGGTGGGTGGCCGATCCCTGTACATAAATCAGTGGATCAGGGAGAGTATCCCGAAGCACAACCTGGGTGACGGTGGCGGCTTTTTGATTCTTGATAGCAAATCGATATCTAAGGGATTCTCCCAAACCAACAGCGAGGGTCTCCGTCTTTTTTTCCATGTAGAGAATCTCCAGACAGGTAGGCGGGAGATCGAAAGCTGACACCCCATCAGAACGGCTGGTCGATTGTCCCTGATCCGCGCTGTAACCTAGCCCCCGTCTGGCAAACACTTCCCAGATGAGACATTGATTTGCTCCTCCGCTGTTGACTTGATCGGCCAGGAGAATCGCATCACGCACATCCACAAATCCAGGGGCACAGGGCTGAAGTTTTATCCCATCAATGACCAGTTGCATGGCCAGATTGTTCCCACCATTACCTTGGTAAATATCTGAATCAAAGCCATACTGATCAACCATGGCCCAATACAAATCCCATAACATGGCGCACATCACAGAACCAACTCCATGCGGAATCGACAGGGATTTGATATCATCGTAGGTGTAGGGAGCAATGTTCATGTCGGTGCTGTAGGGGTAATCCCTGATTCCCACACCATTGGTTGGCTGATCGAAAGCAAAGGTGCCCACCCCGCGAATAT